>JAHWYE010000086.1 GCA_020028195.1 Nitrospirota bacterium | reverse complement strand
GCCTTGATGATTCACGACTTCGGCACAGCCTTTATGATTCTGGCCAGTATCTGCGCCGGCCTGATCCTGATTGTCATGGGCCTGTCACGTATGGGCAGGTTTGTGAGCCTGGTTCCCGACTCGATCGTGGTGGGCTTCACCATCGGGATTGCCTGCGTGATCGTGACGACGCAATTGGGCAACGTGCTGGACATCAAGACCGAGATGATCGGGCACAGCTTCCTCGAAAAGCTGGGGATTGTCTGGGACCATTCGTCCGAGATCAACGCGTATGCGATCACGCTCGCGGTGGCCACGTTTGCAATCAGCAAAGCATGCTTCAAGATGTCCGTCTATGTTCCCGGCCCGCTCATTGCCCTTGGAATCGGCACTCTGCTGACCTGGACCGTCTGGACGGAGAAGGGTATTGTTTCAATCAAAGACGAGTACGGAAGCCTCCCGACCGACTTCTGGGTCTTTACGCCCCCGGCATCGTTTCAACTGAATTTCCTCTTTTTCTCCGACCTGATGTACGCGGTAGCCGCGATCACTTTCGTCGGTGCAGTCGAAAGCCTGCTGTCATCGCGGATGGCGGATCGCCTCGCCGACAACAAGGGAACGCCGTTCAATCCGAACAAAGAGCTGTGGGGTCAGGGTTGGGTGAATGTTATCATCCCCCTGCTGAACGGGTTTCCCCACACGGGCGCGCTGGCTCGGACGGCCACCAACATCAAGGTCGGAGCCATCTCGCCGCTGGCCGGCATCGCCAAGGGCGTCTTCAAACTCCTCCTTGTGGCCTACCTCGCCACCTTCCTGGAGCATGTCCCGATGGCCTGTATCGGCGGGATCATGATGTACGTGGCGTACAATATGGTGAAGCCGGCGGAGATCTCGTTGGTCCTGTCGCGAGGTCGGATGGAGACACTCCTCATGACCTACACCGCGATCATGGTCCTCGTGACGGACTTCGTGACAGGTGTTGGCACGGCCATCGCGCTGCATGCGCTAGCCTCACGGATTCCCCCACAGTTCATGCCTTCGAAAACCATGCCTTGACTCGCTTCATGACAGCACTGCCAGGCCAGCCATCCACCCAAGGAGGAGCCGGGCGCGTTACTTGATCCCGACGACCATCGAATCCGCCCCGATCAGGTGCTCCACACGCGCTTCGCGGAAGCCAGCCTCACGCATCCAGGCGCAGCAGTCCGCACCCGTATAGTCGAAACCTCCCGGTGTCTCGATCAACATGTTCAGGCTCATCAGAAGCCCGAGGGCGTTCTGCTTGCGTTCATCGTCAATGATCGCCTCGTGGACGATCAGCGCGCCTCTCGTCGGCAGCGCCTCGTAGGCCTTCTTGAGCAGCATGCGTTTTTCCTCAAGGTTCCAATCATGCAGGATATGGCCCATCACCAGCACCTCCGCCTTGGGCAGCGGATCTCTGAAGAAGTCGCCAGGGTAGAACCGCACCCGGTCGGCCACCCCCTGTGCGCGAACGTATTCCTCGAAGATCGGGCGGACGACCGGCAAGTCCATGCCTCCGCCCCGGAGATGCGGATGGGCCAGCGCCACCTGGACCGGCAAGCCCCCTTGCGCGGCGCCAACATCCACGAAGGTCCGGTAGTCTTTCCAGGGAAACTGCTTCGCGATTGCCATGGAGGCCCCGAGGCTCCCACCTGTCATGGCCTTCAGAAACCCTTCCAGGCGGCTTGGGTCAGCATAGAGCGCGGCGAAGAAGTTCTCTCCCTTCTTGGCCTCGTTCTGGGGGTGGCCGGTGCGCAAGGCCTCGGTGAGCAACCCCCAAAACGGATATAACCTCATGTTCGCCATCTCAAGCATTTCCCCGACATACGTGGGCTTGGCCCGGTCAAGGAACTGGTCAGTCTCCGGCGTGTTCGCGTACCGATCGCCGTGACGCCTCAACATGCGGAGGGAGACCAGCGCGTCAAAGAAATCCCGCGCACTTCTCTGGTGCAGCCCTAGCCGCTCGGTCAAGGCCCTGGCATCGAGCGGACCCTTCGCGAGCTCGGTAAACAAGCCAAGCTCCACCGCGCTCAGCAGGGTCTTGGAGGCCCAGAAGCCGAGGCCAAGCTGCATGATGTTTTCGGGACTCAACTGGACGCCCATCGTTGGGCTCCTTCTGTTCTTGTCTTGGGGCCTATTAAGCTGTGCCGCCGCATGGTACGCGCAGTGATCCTCGGGCTTCAATCCCCACCCCGCCCTTGTAAGCAGGCTTTCACACCAGGTCGCGCGGGACCTCGCGATTCCACTTTTTAGAGAACAGGCACGTGTCTCCCTCGTAGGCATGGAGGTTGGCCTGTATCTGGAAGACCTCTGCCGATGCCGAGAGGCAGACGTCGGTTTCGATCCGGATCGACCAGCTACCTCGCTTGAACTGTGTCATCTGGACGACTTCGGCACGGGCGGACAACGGATCCGCCTCGCCGATTCGAAAACGTTTAAGGATCCTATGTCCCACCTCCAGATTGATCGCATCCACCAGAGCAAGCGGGGCTTGGTGGGACTCGCCTCCTTCATCGCTGACTGTATAGACTGTCTCGTTGGTCGCCGGATCACGCGTGATCGTCCGTTGGGCTGGCATCGGCCGTAGTTCATTGGGTTTCAGCGGCACGCGTTCAGGTTCCCCCAATGGAGACAGCAGCCGGTCCTGGGGATCTGGCGACCGGACTGGTAATTCCAGGACACTGACGCCCGTAACCACCGTCAAGGTCACGGACTCTGGCGACGGCCAGGCTACCGGCCAGTAGCTGGTAGAAAGCGCTACGCGAATCCTATGCCCCGCGAGAAACGCGTGGGCGATGTCATTCAACCGCACACGTACGTGATAACGCCGTCCTGGTTCCAGGCGCTCAGGGTGCTCATGACTGACCCGGTGAGGTAGGTTCAACAGGCCGTAGGTGACCCTGGTTGAGGAGCCGTCCTGGGCCACGTCATTGAGTCGGACCGCGACAAAAGCCAGGGGACGATCAACCGCAATCTCCAGCGTCACGATAGGCGCGCCCAGAATCTCAAGTCGCTCGCCCAGAGGGAGGGAGTCAAATACGAGCGACTTGACATCGTCGTCCTTTTGATCCGTCGGCAGGTCGCCTGCAACGCCAAAGCTGCACCAGTCGCCCGCGGAAAGGCCAATGGTTTGCAGCGGGCGAAGGATGAGCTGCGTTTCGGATTCCGGCTCCGCGCCCAGCCCCTCCGGATTGAGGACAAGGCGCTTGGTCGTGATCCGTGGTGAGGGCCAGGTCGTCTCCGCCACCCAGCGGCCGGGACGCACGTCATAGAAGGATCTTGGCGGGACACTCTCCTGCATCCACACTCGGTACATCGGTTCCTCCAGGATCCCCGTGCGAATTCCTTTGAGCCACTGGTCCCACCAACGGAGGGCCTCCTGAAGGAAACCGATTGGCGGACCCGGCAGGCCGTCGTGCGGATACAGGTGCGCCCATGGTCCAACCAAGCCCTTCCGCGGGGAGGAGAGGCCTGCGAGCAGACGAGAAATGGCGTTTGAATAGGCGTCCGCCCAGCCCCCGATGGCATAGACTGGGCATTGGATCCGGCTGAAATCCTCACAGACCGACCCATGCTTCCAATAGGAGTCGCGCCGCTGGTGGTCAAGCCAGACTTGAGGGAACAGGACCGCCTGTTGAAGGCGGTTGACCCACATCTCGCGCCAGCGCTCGCCGACGAGTTCCGGGTCCGGCGGGTAGGACGCGAAGGCCATCAACACCGACCCCCATATCAGGTTCTCGTTCAGGAGGCAGCCACCCATGTAATGGGCATCATCGGCGTAACGGTCGTCCGTTGAACAGACGGTGATGATCGCCTTCAGAGCCGGAGGCCGGCGCGCAGCGACCTGGAGGGCGTTAAATCCGCCCCAGGACTTGCCCATCATGCCGACCACGCCGGTGCACCAGGGTTGGGAGGCGATCCACCTGATGACTTCCACTGCATCATCCAGTTCCTGTGTCAAATATTCGTCCAGAAGCAGGCCGTCCGAGTCGCCTGATCCACGGATGTCCACGCGGATTGCTGCATACCCCTGTCCTGCGAAATAGTGATGCATCGGCTCATCACGCCCCCGCGTGAAGTCGCGCTTACGATAGGGGAGGTATTCGAGGATCGCTGGCACCCGGGATTGCATGGCATCTTCTGGCAACCAGATCCTGCTCGCTAGGCGACTCCCGTCGGACAGAGGGATCCAACAGTTCTCGATCTCGCGCACCTTGCGCGGAAACGACTCGACGATCTTCACCACCGGGCTCCTGGTAAAGAAAAGAGGAACGTGCGCAGAAATATGAGCGGAGGGGGGGCGGGTGGACTATTCACGCTGCTGATGGGTTCGCCAACGGGGCGCTCACTTGGGTGTCGCCCAGAACATGAGCGCAAGCCATTCGCGGAGTGCCAATCCTGCCTCAAGATCCCAGCAGTTCACGATCGCAAGCCTAAACCCTCCAGGGGGCATGGAATGGGCGTCCGGCAGTTTGTCCTCATGAAACGTCATCTGGATGCTCGAGATCTCCGGCCGGCTCAGGACCTCTGCAACCATGCTGCGGTCCACCTGCCCGTAGCGGACACCGTGTTTCCCGAAGAGGACCACACTGTACCCGGTCCGACGAGCATTATCCGCATAGTCCCAGTATCTGTTCGCGTATAGGGTGACGACGCTCTCAACCCAGCCGGGCCCATAGAGATCGATCCACTGGTCGCTCATGCGCAAGTGGCATTCGATGATGGTGCCGCTAATCGTCTCGAAATTGACAATCCCTGAGTAGCCTTTCAGGTTGCGGCGCATCCACTCTCCGCAATAGGCCTCGATCTGAGGCCGAGGCTCCGCCAGCACGGTCCAGTAATCGAACATGCCATCGTCCAATGCCTTGCCGATGGTATGTCGCCACCACTTCGGCTCGCCGTCCACCACTGCCGCATCGGTGCTGACATGCTCGCCGACGATCAGCGGCATCCACATATGCCCCGGCGTCTGCTCGCGCTCATAGGCCTCGGAGGTCTCGATCACTTTGCTGCCTGCTCCCATCCCCTTCATGTTGTAGATCGGCTTACTGAACACCGGAAAGCGGGACGGCAGCACCCCATGCGGGCCATGCTCCAGCCCTTGTGTTTCGCAGACTTTGAGTTTGTTGTAGATCCAGCGATGCGCCGGATAGAGCAGATAGGCTTCTGGGTCGTCCGTGGGAATCATCACGCTGTCCGGGCAGGCCACACCCTCGAAGTACTGCGTGCGCCATGGATCTCGTTCCACAATCGGCATGGTCAGAAGTGGCCGAAGCGGTTCCTACTTGCCTGAGGCGGTCTTCCCTGACTTCTTGCATTGGCCTTCAATTTCGCTGCCCTTGCGTTCGATCACTTTGCCCTGCACCTTCTTCAGTCGTTTCAAATCTGTCTCCTGAATCATGGCCTTGTATGTGAAAGCGATCGGCTTCTTCCGAGTCGCGATGAAGCCGTAGTCCTTCGTGCCAAACTCAGGAGAGATGCCAAGACCCTGAATAGTCGGCCTCCCACCATACGCAAACAGTTGGCTGACTGGGGTGATCGGAAACCTCCAGACGTCAGAAGTTGCACACTCATAGGATTCCCCGTTGTCCAGAACGAGTTCCAGGATGAAGACGAGGGATCCGACGCGACGCTGAAGATATTCAAGAGTCTGGGGATCACTGCTGACCCTGACGGCGTGCGCCTGCAATCTAACCATTCCATAGTCGAGCTCAAGGATAGCGTCCAGGCTCAGCCCCCCGAGATCGTGCGCGGTCTTGTCCATGGCTGCCTCGATGGCCTCTGACGCCTTGATCGTCACGGGAACGTCGAGAACTACTTGATCAGCCTCTTGCATTTCCGCCCGCGCCTTCAGCTCGTCGGCAGTGGCGAGGGTGATGAGGAAACCCTGACCGAGAATCTTCTTGAACAATTCGTCAACGGCAGCCTTTTCCCCGTTCTTTTGCACGAGCTGGATCAATGGGGGCCGGCTCTCCCCCCTGGCCAGCCCAGAGGTCGCCTCCTCGGTCAGGCCTTTGGATTCACCGGACTCCGACGGGTTAGACCCAAGTAGGCTGAGGAACAGGATGGACGACCAGATGACGTGCTTGCTTTGCATAGGACACCCCGAACAAGATTTCGTGCCTCAGGAGAAGCCCTCCGAGTCTAGCGCGAGAGGGAAAAGAAAGCTAGTTGTCTTCTGGATCTCGATTGTCTAGAATGAGGCCTTCTTCAACGGGCTCCCAACGGGAGGCGGGCGTGAAAGGGTTGCGGTTCGAACGGCTCGGCAATGGGCGCCATTATAACGTCGTCTGCCACATTAGTAGCACCTACGTGCCCGTCAGCGATGAGACCCTGGCTGAACTGAAGGCCCACAGTCTCCTGCCGGCTGAACGCTTCCTGGAACTCCTGGTCGAGAAAATCGGCTATTCTTCCTACCTCAAAGAGCAGATCCGCGCTGAACTGAAAAATGCCGGCGATCCCATCACCCAGGTGACCGTCCTGCAAGGCCTCATCCGCGATCTCTAGGCCGTCGCTCCGTGGCCCCCGCCGTCCCTAGTCATGAAGCCAGGGTGTTACCTTCCTTGTAAAGGTGGGTGAGCATCGCGTTCTTGCGATCCGGATCCTTCTCCAGCTCGAGGGCCCTCATGTAGTTTTCCATCGCCATATCCTGCTTGCCCCGTTCAGCATAGATCCGGCCGATTCCGAAGTAGGCTCTGGCATCCTCCGGGTTCCCCTTGAGCGCCCGGTTGAAGGACTCCATAGCTTCAGGTTTCCGATCCTTGTTGAAGTGCATCCAGCCGATCGCGGTAAACGCCGGAGCGAACTCCGGGTCCACCAGTAAGGCCTCTTCGTACTGCTTCATGGCCAAGTCCAATCGCCCTTTGATTTCGTAGAGTCCGCCGAGGGCAAAGTGGACCTCTGCGTCACGGGGGTTCAGCCGAAGCGCTTCCATATATTCGAGGCGTGCCGGCTCTAGCTTTCCCTGCTCTGACAGAGCGCAGGCCAGATTGGCGTGCGCCACCGCATCGTTCGGATTGAGCTTGATCACCTCCCGATACTGAGGAATTGCCATCTCGAGCCGGCCCTGT
>JAHWYE010000339.1 GCA_020028195.1 Nitrospirota bacterium | reverse complement strand
CAGGAGTAAATCAATGACCTGCCGCCCTGTGGCTGAATCAAGATTGCCGGTGGGCTCGTCAGCCAGCAGAATCGGCGGACGACAGGCAAAGGCGCGGGCGACCGCGACCCGCTGCTGTTCTCCGCCGGACAGTTGCACCGGATAGTGCGACTGTCTGTCCTGGAGCCCTACGGCAGCCAGTAGCTCCGCCGCGCGCTTGTTAGCGTCGAGGTCGTCGTTGAGCTCCAGCGGCACCGCGACATTCTCCAGCGCGGTGAGCGTCGGGATGAGGTGGAAGGACTGAAAGATGTAGCCGATCTTCTGTCGCCGGTAGCGGGCCATCTGGCTCTCCGGCATGGTCGTGATTTCGATGCCGCCCAACTTGATGGAGCCAGAAGTTGGTTTGTCGAGGCCAGCGATCAGACCCAGCAACGTGGACTTGCCGCTGCCGGATGGTCCCACGATGGCGACCATCTGTTTTTGGGGGATCAGGAGGGTGATGTCGTCGAGGATGGTGATGCCGTGGCCCCCCGCGGTGAGTCGCATCGTCAGATTGCGAACAGCGATCATGCTCTCCTTGAAAGCAAACTTAATAGATGCAAGGCTGGAACAGAGATTCTATTATACTGTATGACTTTTTACGCTCCGTACATCTTTTCTTGGTTGTCACGAAGCCTCCGCACGGGCCTGCTTCTGGGGTCAGCCTGCCTTGGGCTTCTGGGCTGCGAGCAGACTTCTGAGCCGGTCTCCTCTCCATCCTCCCCTCCCTCGGTGTCCGGCGCGCCTCGAGATGGCTTCGGGCAACGATTGGGGACTGATGTCACATCACAGCCCGGGCGCGGTAGCGAACAGCCACGAGCGGACCGGTCGAGAATTGTGGCGTTCGGAGACAGCCTCACGGCTGGCCTGGGAGTCTCGTCCGAGGAGTCCTACCCGTTTCAACTCCAACAGCGGCTCGATGAAGCCGGCTATCGTTATCGCGTGATCAACGCGGGGGTCAGCGGAGAGACGACCGCTGGCGGCCTGCGCCGAGTCTCCTGGGTCCTCAACAGCAAGCCCACCATCGTGATTCTTGAACTTGGCGCAAATGATGGCCTTCGTGGGCTGGACGTGAAGGACACGCGCTCGAATCTGGAGCAGATTATTCAACGCCTGCAGGCGGCAGGGGTGACAATCGTGTTGGCTGGCATGAGGCTGCCACCAAACTATGGCGCCGACTATACCGCGCGTTTCGCGGCCATCTATCCCGAGTTGGCTCGCACCTATCGCTTGGCCTACATGCCCTTCTTTCTGGAAGGCGTAGCGACCCAGGCTGCTCTGAACCAAGCCGACGGCACTCACCCGACTGCAGCCGGCTACCGTGTGATTGTCGAAAATCTGATGCGGACGCTCGAGCCGCTGTTGGCGAAAGAGAGCACAACACGTTCGTGAGAGTGCCCTGTTCCTGTACGCACCAGAGGAACCGCCACGCACCCTCGGACATAGTCCGATTAATGGCGGAGTTGGAACCCTGAGCCAATTTTCGGGAGAAGGGACTGAGGAGCGATCAGGACTTCCTGAAGAAGGTGTCGTAGACCCCCCAACCGAGAATTGCGACGATGAGGGAATAGTACATGTAAGAAATGCCGGCATAATCCGGCGCCTTCAGCTCATCGGCAAGCGCCGGCCACACACTGAGCATGACTGCCCCACAGATCCCGAGCACACCAAGGAGTATTCTCATGGGAATCCCTCCTGTGTAAATTGAAACCTTGGACAAATAACCGGCCGGCAAACGGCGTGGATTGTACAGATGGTCCCGGTCGAGACGCAAGAGGAGTCACGGATTCGCTGAGCTGGCCAGTGACAGAGAGCGGGCGAAGGCTCCTCACTTGGTGAAATGAACGGACCTGGACGCAGGAGGCTATTGGGAAGGAGGCTTTACGAGTGCTTGCAGGGCCGCCGAAAGCTCCTTAAAGGAGCTGGCCAGGGTCTCGAGCTGTGATCCTTTTCTGAGCAAGTCACCCGCGACGCTTCTCATCTGCCCGTCATAGCGGTCGAGGTCTTTGACAATGTTTGAAAGCCTTGTCAGCACATCACGGTAGTTGGCCAATTCACGTTGCATTTGCTTAGAGGCAGCCTGCGCTTCTCTTGCCTCTTGAATAGACGCCTGGAGCTGTTGTGTCGCACGGTTGAGCTGAGCCTCTCGCGCGGTAACGTCAGCCTCGAGGGCGACTTGGATCGCTTCACTCTCTCGCCGACGCTCTTCCAGTTTTTGAACAGCTTGGATCCACCCCATCACCTCGCCTGGCCCGAGCTTGGGCGCATCCGGTAAGGCCTGCCCTCGTTCTAATGCCCTGACAGCCGGTTGTAACCACTCGATAAAGCTAGCGATCTCATTGAACTTGATGTCCGTGGCAGACGCCGCGCTCTTTTGTTCTGGAGGGGGCGACTCCCTGGGAGGCCTCTCCTGAGTTCTTCTGAGCGGTGGCGGTTGCACCCACCGGTGATATTCCAAGAGGGCAGCCACACAATGTCGGCAGAGTGGCTGCTCTTCCAGCGGGCACGAGCATTTTGTCATCAGGTTGCCGTCCCTCAACCGAATCGTTTGCTCGTGCAGGCCGGAATTCCCGATGACGGACGAAGAAATCTGGAGCTCATCCGCTTCGATGATGCGAACACGATTCTCGGACACGTACTGGGTCCCCATCTTGAAGGCTGAGGGCCCGACCACCGCCTGAATCATGTCAGGCACCAGCAGGCTCAACTTATCAGCGGAGCAAGGTATCTTACTGCGCATCGGACCTCTGGCCGAGTGAAGTTCCGAAAGCCTCCTAGCTAGACTCCATTATCTTGTTTACTGCTCATTCCCAGTGGTGTCAAGCTTTCTCCGAATTCGCTCAATG
>JAHWYE010000338.1 GCA_020028195.1 Nitrospirota bacterium | reverse complement strand
AGGCGCTTGAGGCCTTGGCTGATCGCCATGCGATGCTTCGGACGACCTATGGAGTTACCGATGGGGTACCGATTCAACAGGTGCACGCCTATCCGTCGGTCCACGTTGAGGAGGCAGACGCGTCGCTCTGGAGTTGGGATGAGTTAAAGACAAGAATAGTCAGGGCCTCGGAGGCTCCCTTCGATCTTACACGAGGACCCCTGTGGCGGGGACACCTGTTCACCCGTTCGACGAAAGAGGCCATCCTGCTCTTGGCAGCCCACCATATCGCAGTGGACGGTTGGTCCATGAGGGTGCTCGTGCAAGACCTCTGCCTGTTCTGTGAGGCGCAGCAAGGCCACGTTCTGTCATCGCTTCCTCCTCCGGATGCTGAGTATACGGACTATGTTCGCTGGCAGAGTGCGATGCTGGCTCGACCTGAAGGGGAGAGACTTTGGGAGTACTGGCGACAGCAGCTAGCGGGCGAATTACCGGTATTAGATTTCCCCCACGATCGGCCACGACCCCCGGTGCAGACTGCTAAGGGCGCCTCTCACGCCTTCACTGTGGGTATGGAGCTGACTCGAAAGCTGAGGGCACTCGCGAAGGCCGAGGGCACAACTCTGTACACAATCCTCTTGGCAACCTTCGAAGTCTTGTTGTACCGGTACACCGGTCAAGAAGACCTCTTAATAGCATCTCCGATGTTGGGTCGAAGTCGAGCTGCATTTGCTCGGACCGTGGGGGATTTTGTCAATCTCGTCGTCCTACGCGGAAATCTCTCCGGCAATCCGACATTTAAATCGCTTCTCGGGAACGTTCGCCATACTGTACTGGCGGCAATCGAGCATCAGGATTACCCGTTCCCACTGTTGGTCGAGCGACTTCAACGAACCCGTGATCCAAGCCACTCGCCTCTGGCGCAAGTCATGTTTGTGTTACAGCAATTCAAGCCATTCCAAGAACTGGACGATGCTGTCGTTACAGGGAAACATGGAACCACGGCAGATGCCATGGAACTTCAGTTAGAACCATTTGCCATCCCGCAAGAGACAGGGCAGTTTGATCTGACAGTTGAAATTTTCGACGGACCCGAACAGCTGTATGGCAATTTCGAATACAGCACCGACTTGTATGAGGTTACGACCATCAGACGGATGATCGGACATTTTCGGGCGGTGCTGGAGGGCATTGTGGCGGAGCCTAAAGAGCGAATCTCGGAGCTCCCTCTTACGACCGCAGATGAACGGCACCAGCTCCTGGTCGCATGGAATGACACGAAGACGGAGTCTCCTGGCAACCGGTGTATTCATGATCTGTTCGAGGTCCAAGTGGGGCGTACACCGGACGCCATGGCAGTCATGTTTGAAGACCAGCAGCTCACCTACCTCGAGCTCAATAGACGAGCCAATCAGTTAGGGCATTATCTGCAAAGGATTGGCGTAGGCCCAGAGGTGCTCGTGGGGATCTGTGTGGAGCGATCGCTGGAGATGATTGTGGGTTTATTCGGCATCCTCAAGGCGGGTGGGGCATACCTGCCACTTGATCCGGCGTATCCAAGAGAGCGGCTCGCCTTCATGCTGGAGGATGCCCGAGCGCCGGTCGTGCTGACCCAGCATAAACTTCGAGCCGAACTCCCAACACATGGGGCGCGTGTAGTTTGCCTGGACAGTGAGTGGGAGGTCATTGCTACGGAGAGCGAGAAACGTCCTACGAGCGGGGTGACAACGGAGAACTTGACCTACGTGATCTACACCTCAGGGTCAACGGGAAAACCCAAAGGCGTGATGATCGAGCATGGGTCTTTGGTCAACTACACCGAGGCCGTTAGTGATGAGATTGGTCTGGCTCCCGGTGATCGCGTGCTCCAGTTTGCTTCGATCAGCTTCGATACAGCGGCTGAAGAGATATTTCCTTGTCTGTTAAGGGGGGCTACGCTGGTCCTCCGCACGGATTCGATGCTGGATTCCGTCCCCAAGTTTCTGCGGAAGTGCCACGAGTGGCGACTGACTGTGCTTGACCTTCCGACCGCCTATTGGCATGAGTTGACATTGCGGCTTAGCGCAGAATCCTTGGTGTTCCCTCCTTCCATACGCGTAACGCTCATCGGTGGCGAACGGGCGCTTCGTCAGGCGTTAGTGACATGGCTGGAGCGTGTTGGGAGCGGGGTGCGGCTTGTGAATACATACGGCCCAACGGAAGCGACCGTTGCAACTACAATGTGCGACTTATCCCATGAACCCGCGTCCGCTCTTGATTTGCGGGAGGTGCCAATTGGGCATGCCATTCGAAACACCCAGGTCTACGTCTTGGATGAGCACCTGCAGCCGGTTCCTATCGGTGCCCATGGCCAATTGTACGTCGGGGGGGCTGGCCTTGCTCGAGGCTATCTGGAACGGCCTGACCTAACCGCCGCGCAGTTCATTCCAAACCCCTTCAGCAAAGGACCGGGCTCGCGCCTCTACAAGACTGGTGACATGGCCCGATGGCGGTCAGACGGGAATCTCGAGTACCTGGGTCGGATAGACTACCAGGTCAAGCTCCGAGGCTTCCGGATTGAGCTTGGGGAGATCGAGGCGGTACTTGGCACGCACCCGGCCATACGAGAGGCTGTGGTTGTTTTCCGAGAGGACCTCCCCGGAGACAGGCGGCTCGTGGCTTTTCTCGTAGCAGAACCACGAACCAACTTGACGTCGAGCGATGTCCGGGATTTTGTGAAAACACGGCTTCCCGAGTATATGGTGCCCTCGGCATTTGTCGAGTTGGATGCCCTGCCATTGACAGCCAACGGTAAAGTCGACCGTCGGGCTCTTTTAGCACCTAGGGATAGCCGTGAGTGGCTTCCGAACCTGAAGACTGTCTATGTGGCCCCGCGCGATCCCATTGAACA
>JAHWYE010000337.1 GCA_020028195.1 Nitrospirota bacterium | reverse complement strand
CGAAACGCCGAATTTAACGAACCGCTTGATGGGATCATCTACACTGCGGCGCTGGCCCTAGGCTTTGCTTCCATGGAAAACTGGCTCTATCTCCTGGCGGCCTATTTGAATGCGTCGGATATGGCGCAATCCACAGAGACTCTGGTGCCGTTCGGTGTGGTGGCGTCCGTGTTTGTGATTCGAGCATTCCTGAGTGTGCCGAGCCATGTCTTGTATTCCAGCATGTGGGGCTCTGCTCTAGGAAGGGCGAAGTTCGCTGATCCAGCACAGGGCAAGACCATGATTCAGAGAGGACTCTTGTTGGCAATCCTGTGTCATGGGCTGTTCAATTTGTTTGCGTCGCACTTTCCCGAGGGAGTCGTCGGGGAGTTGGTCTTAATTGTTGTCATGTGGGTCATCGTGCTGCGGAGCATCCGTGAGTGCCAGAAGGCTTCTCCTCACCGCTCACTATAGAATGTGGAGTATGGAACAACGCATAGTCGGCTTTCACCAAGATGAGTACAGCGATTGGGTGGCTGATCTGGCCTGTGGGCACGGGCAGCATGTACGCCATCAGCCGCCTTTGACGAATCGGCCTTGGGTTCTCACTGAAGAAGGGCGTAAGCAACACCTCGGGCAGGTGCTGAATTGCAAAAAGTGCGAGGGGCAAGAGTAGGAATTAACTATACCGATCATTCTCCCATGGCAATGCGGAGTTGGACTAGACGCGCACTTCCCAAACGCCCTTCTGATCGTGTTTTGAGTTGGTCCGGTGCAATCGACTAGATGCTGTCGCCCTGTCGGAATAGAGGCCTGCGGAACCGAAATGTCATCGTCCAGCCGTTGTTACCACTGGCCGATGTTGTCTGGTCACAACGTATAACTTCTCATGTGATGGAAAGAGTAATGACTTCAAGGTGAACCTATTGTCTTTATAGGCATCAGCTTGGGCTAACACGTGCAACTGCACACCTGCTTTGCGTAGCTCCCCATAGTCCTGTTCGTAGATCAAAGCAACTGCCTGTGGATCTGTCTGAAGAATATGACTGAGTTGGCGAGTATCCCAGTCTTCTGCAACGTGCTTGACGGGTTGAGAAGTTGGCAGGAACAGCGCCAGATCCAACGCCCACGTAGCGGCCCGCGAGGAAGCATACACATGCGAAGCCGAGGACACGCTCGCGGCAAGCATTTCGGCGGGCTGGAATCGGGAATAACTAGGGAGAAAGACCATGTAGGCGGAGAGTGTTGTAGCCCATAAACCGACAAAAATGGCTCCAAGCGCCCGATGCGTCCATCTTCGAATGATGAAAAAGACGACTGGATGAAATGTAATCACTGCAATCGTGTGAGGCAACCAACGTAGTTGTGTGTCCGGGAAATTCACATCGACGATGCGCATCGTGAGGATTATCGCGATTGGCAGAAGGATCAACAACGTCAACGCGATGACGAACCAAGCCGGTCGCACCCAAGGTGAGAGGGGACTTTCCCGGAGTATGCAATGCGCAACGATTAAGGCTGCTGGTGGCATTCCGGGGAGTAAATAGTAGTCCAGTTTAAAGCGCGAGAAAGAGAACAAGACAATCGGGAGGATCATCCAGATGAGGAGTAAGCGCAACGTCCGCCGTGTCGTCTGATCAAAGCTTCTCCATGGAAGGAATGCACAGGCCGCGACGATGAGGAGAGGTGACCAGGGTGCAAAGTTCCCAACGAAGGTGATCACCTCAAAGAGAGCCGATGTTTGCGTTGTATAGACGGTGCCTGTGAATCGGTGTAAGTTTTCGGTGATAAAGAAATTGCGCAATGGTTCGAGGCCATCATACGCATAGACGAGAAGGAAGTATGGTGATCCGATGAATAGGAGCACCAGTAAGCCTGAGACTGGATGGAGTCTCCTTAGTTTCGTGAAGTCGCGCGCAATGAGGATGTCCAACAAGACGGGTAGAAGGGACAAAGCTATCGCGACCGGTCCTTTCGCCAGAAACCCCAAGGCGGCTGCCCCGTAACCAAGAAGGGCGAGTGTGCGCGGTCGTGTAGTCAGATCATTGAGCACGAGTATCCAGCACACAAGAGCTGCTGAAACGCAGAATATGAGGAGCATGTCCGGCATAGCCAGTCTGGTAAAGCTCCAGAAGCTGTAACTCGTGGCTAACATAGCCGCTGCCGTGAGTCCCACGCTCTCGCTGTGAAGTCGTCGTCCAAGAAAGTAAATCAACACAATCACACCGAGCCCGCATAGTGCCGCTGGAATACGGGCGGCGCCGTAGTTGAAGCCAAACACCTTGTAGGAGAGTCCGATGAGCCAGTAATGAAGAGGAGGTTTGTTGAGAGGCAGCTCATGCGGGGCGTGCGGCAGAAGCCACTCATTGGTCTCCACCATCATCCTTGCGCCTAACGCAAGGTTGCTTTCGGCGCGTAAAAACTGTCTATACGCACCTATATTTGCAACGAATAGGATGGCAGCGCAAATAAACAGAAGGAGAAATGCACGACGAGCTTTGATGACTGTGAGCATATGTGAGAGACTCATCGTCCTGCCTGATCTGAGTGACTGGCTGACGGCGCCAGGTGTGACGCTGTACTAATATGGGAAGACCGCTGGATGCTAACGTCGTTGAACGGAGGCGGTTTGGCCACTAGTGAGGGTGCTGAGACGCCCAAGCACAATCGAAGCATACTCGAGGCGCAGCGGCTTCGTGCACGGTTATTAATTTCGCGGAGACTCCCCATCTGAGCGAGATGCAATGACTTTTCACTTGGAGCGGTCGTTCTCCCACGGCAGGGCGGAATTGGAATAGCCGCGGACTTCCCAAAAGCCCTTCTGATCGCGATCCGAGAACGTGATCTCCTTCACCCACTTGGCGCCCTTCCAGCCATAGCGTTTCGGCACGATCATGCGTACCGGCCCGCCGTGTTCTTTCGTCAACGGTTTGCCGTTCCATTTGTAGGCCAAGAGCACGTCGTCATCGCCGCAGGCTTCGAGCGGCAGGTTGGTTGTATAGTCGTCATAGGACGTGAACAGGACGAATTTGGCCAGCGAGAGTGGCTGAACAGCTTCGATGAGCCGCTTGAAGCTGACCCCTTCCCACTCGTTGTCCAAGGTGCTCCAAGAGGTCACGCAGTGAAAGTCGGAGATCGATTTGAACTGTGGCTGCGCCAGGAAATCCTGCCAGGTCCAGGTGACGGGGTTGGCGACGAACCCGCTGACAATCAGGCGCCAGTCGGCGAGGGCAATCTCCGGCTTGTGGCCCAAGTCGAGGACCGGCCATGTGTTGACCAGATGTTGGCCTGGAGGCAGTCGCTCGTGCTCGGCCTCCTCGCCCTCGACTTCCCTTCCGGAAGTGTCCCGCTTTTGTTTGGCCCAGGTCTCCTTGGTTTTGATCATCCGCTCATTCGCACCCACAGAGTCCTCCATCTAAGCGCATTGTCATTCGAGGCACAGATACCTTTCAATTGATTGGCAAACTCCAATGTAATGCTGGGCCGAGTCGAGCGACTACCAGCTACGTCCCTATGCTACCGGTTCGCATAGGTGCTAGTAGAAGAACCAGACCGGGAGTGGTATTGTCAACCAGGCCATCCCAGGGAGTCCCTCAACTACCTCAGATAATGAAGACAGGAAAGAGCATGAGGAAGGCAAGCGGTA
>JAHWYE010000336.1 GCA_020028195.1 Nitrospirota bacterium | reverse complement strand
CAGGGCATCCTTGGCCGCGCTGGAGAGCGCCAGGGCGGGCGAGGATCACCGGGCCATCCGGGCCCGCATCAGCGATGTGGAAAAAGCCACGCACCACCTCGCCGAAGTCCTGATGGACACGACCCTGAAGGAAGCGCTTCAGGACAAGAAACTCACGGACCTTTCATAACTTAAGAAGAGCTCTATGGCGATCAAGAACATCCCAGTTCAGCCGGTCATTGAGCAGCCCCGTCCGCGGACGGAAAGGGGAACTCTGTTTACAATCACATTCCGTCCGCTGAACGTCACCGTGGAAGTGCCGGAGGGGCAGAGCATCCTGGAGAGCTGCGAAACCTACCGCATCCCGCTCGAGCACAGTTGCGGTGGAAACTGCGCCTGCTCAAGCTGTCACGTCATCATCCGAGACGGCCTCGACCGCCTCTCGCCCCCGGAAGACGACGAACTGGATCAATTAGATGAAGCGGAGGGGCTGACCTTGACCTCTCGGCTCGGATGCCAGGCTAAAATTTACGGGGACGTCGAGGTTGAGATCCCGCTTGAGCGGCAAGCCGTCAGTGCAAGCGCCAACGAGATGTTGAAGACCGCGCATCAACCGTAAGAAGGGACCGAGCAATGGATTTGACCTGGCATGATGCGGAGGACATCGCGATTCGGTTGCTGGAGACCCACCCAGATACTGATCCGCTGACCGTGCGGTTCACCGAACTGCATACGTGGATCACGGCGCTGCCGGAATTTAGGGATGATCCCAAGAAGTCGAACGAGAAGATTCTGGAATCCATCCAGATGGCCTGGCACCAGGAGTACCAGGACTCACATTCCTGAGATACCTCCTCCGATCAGCACCCCCTTGCGTTGCCCTGGCACTAGTGCGGCGCACCGGTTACAGGTACCTGACCGTCCTGCACCTGATCGAGTTTATAGAAGTCTGTCGGATCAATCCGCACAGGCGCAGACTGCGTCGGCTCGGTCCCCTTCGAGAAAAGCTCGACGACCGCACGATCCCCTTGATCCGCGGCCAAGAGACCGGTGCTCGGATCAACCCGCACGAACTGGATGTCATCCGGAATCTCGAACGGCATCACCTGTACTTTTTTCAGCGCCTCGGTCATGAACTCAATCCAAATTGGCAAGGCCGCATGAGCGCCGGATTCCGTCTCTCCTAATGTCCGAATGTCGTCAAAACCCACCCAGACGCCGACAGCCAGATTCGGCGTGTAGCCGATGAACCACGCATCCGTGTAATCGTTGGTCGTGCCCGTCTTGCCCGCGATCGGCCTGCCGAGGGATTTCGCCGACTGGCCTGTCCCTCTCTGAATCACATCCTCCAACATATTGGTGATCAGATACGCGGTTTCCTTCGACAGCGCCTGCCGTGGTTCAAACAACGTCTGCTCCAGCGCGTGGCCATTGGCATCCTGGACAGTCGCGATCGAGTAGGGGTCGAGCCTAATTCCCTGGTTGGCGAAGACTCCATAGGCAGACGTCAGCTCGAGCAACCCGACGCTGGAGGATCCCAAGGCCAGCGACAGGTCTTGGTTGAGCGGACTGGTGATTCCAATCGACTTCGAGAACTCAACAACGGGACGGATGCCGACTTTTTCGAGCAACCGGACCGTAGCCAAATTGCGGGAATGGATCAGCGCCTCGCGAAGGCTGATCACGCCAAAGAATCGTTTTTCGTAATTATCCGGTTTCCAGATTTTCTCAGAGTCCACCTCTTCATAGACGACCGGGGCATCCACCACGACAGTGGATGGGCTCGAACCCTGATTCAGCGCCGTCGCGTAAATGAGCGGCTTGAACGCGGACCCGGCCTGGCGATGCGCAATGACGGCCCGATTGTATTCGCTGCGCCCGAAATCGTATCCTCCGACCATGGCCCGGATCGCGCCAGTGCGCGGATCAATGGCCACCAGCGCCCCTTCAACGACCGGAGTCTGCTCAAGCCGAAACTGCACGCCGTCGCGGCCCACCTTTTTGACCGCGACCTCGATCACGTCTCCAGGTTTGAGCACCTGTTTGGTACTCGGGAGCACCGTGACGTCCTTGGTCAGATCCCGTCCCTTCAGCCGGCGCCGCGCCCACGCCATGTCGTCGAACGCCAGTCGCCCCTCGGTGGAGCCAGCCAGCACGAGTACATGATCCTTCCCCACCTTGGTGACGACCCCCTGTAGCAGGTCGCCTTCTTGGGGCGTAGCAACCGGCGGGGACGCGGCCTTGTCTATCAGCGTCGTAATCTCTTTGTGGTCGAGGGGGCCACGCCATCCTTGCCGCTTGTCCAATTGGTGCAGTCCATTGTGAATCGCTCGCTCCGCCGCCTTCTGCATCTCCGTGTTCAAGGTCGTAAACACCTCAAGCCCCCCCTTGTACACCATGGTCTCGCCGTATTTGGCCACCAGGTGCTGACGCGCATTCTCAATGAAATAGGGGGCGATCTGCTCGGACCCAGGGCGGCGGAAGGATAGCAGTTGCGCGGCGGCCTCCTGCTGTTCGGCCGCGGTAACGAACCCGCCCTCCTCCATCCTGGCGAGCACATGCTCCTGGCGCTTCTTGGCCCGTTCAGGATATTTATAGGGAGAGTAATTGTTGGGGGACTTCGGCAGCCCGGCCAGCAGAGCCGACTCCGCCAAGTTCAGTGCTCCCGGATCTTTCCCGAAATATGTCTGGGACGCCGCGGCAACGCCATAGGCCCCCTGCCCGAAATAAATCTGGTTAAGATACATTTCCAGGATCTGCTCCTTGCTCAAGATCACCTCGATCTTGTAGGCCAGGATCAACTCCTTGAATTTCCTCACGAACGTTCGCTCCGGCGACAGAAACAGCGAGCGGGCGAGTTGCTGGGTGATGGTGCTGGCGCCCTCGACTCTCCCTC
>JAHWYE010000085.1 GCA_020028195.1 Nitrospirota bacterium | reverse complement strand
CGTGGCAGTCCGACTGATCGTTTTGACAAGTTGTTCCGCCTTGTCGTCGGACCAGTCAAACTTGGCTTGGAGGGTCTCGACTGTGTCGGTCAGGATGGCAACGGCGGTGATTAACTCGAACGTTCCCAGGATGGCATGGAGGTGGACTTCTTCGGCATTGCCACCCGGGATCGCGAAGGCTGCGATGAAGATGTTCGTATCAAAGACGACCCGCACGGCTAGCGGCCCTGAAAAACCAGGGCCTCGACGTCGGCTTCAGTGAGGATGCCCTTCATGCGCGCTTGCTTGACGCCGTATCGCTGGAGCCCTACGAACTCCTTTTCCTGCCGGCGCCGTTCATAGGTGGTGAACATATCCCGGAAGAGCTGGCTTTTGTTTTTGGCCTCGGTCCTGGCCAGCTGTTCGAACCTGGTCGCCAGGTCCGGTGGCACCGACACCGTCACAGGCCCCCGCGTCCGCTTCATTGATCCTCCTCTGTCTGCCAAAATCCTACAGTCCCATCAGATCGGTGTCAATGCAGGATGTGGCAAGAGAATGCGGTTTGACTGACCCCGAGCTCCACCACAGGTAGACCGGGACTCCGAGTTGGACTATACTTGTCGACGACCAGAGGGCATCTCATGACGCTCGTGATTGGAGAGACAGATCCTGGAAGCGGGCCTCACCCTGGATCAGTGTCTCGATCATATTCCCACCGTCACCCGCGAGGAGGCCTTGCGGATGCTTGAGTTCTTTCAAGCCGCGCTGCTGAAGCCGGGCCGGTCCGCTTGACCATCCTGCTTGATGAATCCATCCCTCATGAGTGAGCTGTGCCTCATTTCGATCTGACATGCCCATCATGTGGGACCGACCGGACCCAACGCCTGAGTCTCCTTCGGCGGTTTTATGGTGACGGTGGTTTTGTTGGGCAGGCGTTTGCCTTGGAAGGGCTGGAGCGCCCTCATCCGCCGTGGGCCTATACGACAGGCTTGTTTGTCGGGCTTCTCCTCGGCGCCGTGACGTATGTGATCCTTCCCGAGGGGTACAAGCTCTTCACAATATTGCCCCTGGTCCTGGGATGGATGGGCGTTGGGTTCAGGGCTCGGATGAACTACCGTGACAAGCGGGCGAAGTGGGAGAGCAACCTCGAGCAGTACTTTCTGTGCCTGCGATGTGGGGAGGTCTTTCGCCCCCGCAAACAAAGGCCCGAGGTATCATGACTCAGAAGCTCTCCTCATCGCGAAGCAGAAATAGCCATCCCATGAAGGCCTGTGTGAGCCGACCAGCCTTCTCACACTGGAGGCCATGCTGGCACCGGGCTCACCGCTTATCAAGTTAGAGGAGGGAAAGATGAGGGTTCCTGCCAGAACCGCCACCTCGTTTCTTCTACTCATGCTCCTGACCGCTCTCGCATACGCAGAACCGCTCGACAAGTGCCAGGAATACCTCAAGTATGGCGTCCCGAGCGCAGAGGGTGATCTCCTGTGTCGCAAAGGCTATGCCCTCGCCCACAACCCGGATCGCAAAACTCCGGATTGGGTCGCTGAGCACCTGACCCCCGAGAATGCGAGCGCACGGATGGATCGGAAGAATTACTTCCAGCCCGACCCTGATCTTCCTCCAGGCAGACGAGCCGAATTAGCCGATTACAAAAATAGCGGCTATGACCGCGGAAATATGGCCCCCCCTGGAGATATGCGATGGGATCTCGAGGCGTACAAACAGAGCTTTTACCTGTCCAACGTGGCTCCCCAGGTTGGGCGACATATGAACCGTGGAATTTGGGCACAATTAGAAGAGAAAGTCCGTGAATGGGCTAAAAAACGTGGCGAGCTGTATGTCTATACTGGACCAATTTATGACGAACAGGTAGATGCCTTCGAGACAATTGGAGAGAACGACGTCGCGATCCCGTCACATTTCTATAAGATTATCTTCGACCCTGCGGCAAAAGAAGCCATCGCGTTTATGATGCCGAATGACGAGTTACGAACCGAGGGTTTGCCGCATTACATTGTCTCAGTGGACCTGGTGGAGGCGGAAACGGGCCTGGATTTCCTGTCAAAGTTTGATGCAGCTGAGCAATCGCGAATCGAATCAAAGAAAGCAGCCGGATTATGGAAGTAGTTATCGCCGCCACGCCGCCCAAGACCTCTCCAACTTCACCCCGTTCTCCGATGGAGAAACGGGGTGAAGCCGTGGAACGGGGTTCACGACGTGCGCGCAGTGGGCTGTCAATGCCAGGGCAGGAAGTAGTAAGCTGAACCCCGCGTCAATCGGTACAACTCAACTACGCCCTTCCGACCGCTGGACCACTCGCTCGACCGCCGCCGAACTCGATGCGCTGCGGCCCTCCGCCTCCCCCGCGTCTTCTGCGCAGAGTTGTGACATGTGGTCCGTTGAGCCGTGTTCTTGGGATCAGTGGGGGGACTTCGCGCCGCGGAAGCCGATGGTTGGAGAGCGTTGGTCAGGAGAGGTGCCGTCGCGCCAGGCAGCACGTAGCATGGCAGAGTCGCTATTCCAGGACCCATCGCGGGCGACCTGGCGTTGGCTGCTGGTCGCCCGGGAGCTATTTCGGCGCAATGAGCACTTCGACTGCACGTCCATCACGCTGCCGCGTCAGATCAGCTTCTACTCGACGTGGATTCACCACGCGGCCTTCCGGGTCGTAAATAAAGCAAAACAGCGTCTGGTAGTCGGAATGAGTGGAGAACCGCTGGAGATCAATGGCCAATTGATCGGCGATCTCCTTTGCCCCTAATCCATGCCTTGTCTTTTTCACCACGATCACGATGCGTTCTCCAATTAACACAAGGTCCGCTCGGCTCGCGCCGCCCGCGTAGGGCGGAGTCCACTCTTCCATACGAAAGTCCTCGAACATCAGGCACAACAAAGCGCGGACCATGTCCCGCACATCGTGTTCATCCTCCACTTCGAACGGCAATCTGTTCTCGCTTCGCTGGCGAAGCTCTCTTGCGACGGCATGAAAGCGCGTGCAGACCATTCGAATGAACCCGAGGGCGTCCAGGGGAGATCTTGCCTCGGGTGGCCGAGGCGTAGGAACCGCGTGCGGCTCGGCCGCGGCGATCGCACTGCCTGTCCCACCGTCTGAGGGTTGGGTCTGCTGAGGGGACACTCCCGCCAGAGCCAGGTCCAGCGCCTTCGCCAGACCATCCGGGGGCGCAACCGGTTTAGCCGGCTGCGCAGGCACAGGCGCTTTTTCGTGCTTGGCTGTTCGACCCTCCGATGCGTGAGTCGACGGGCGATGGCCACCGCCCGGCAGACCCGGTTTCTTTCCCTCCAGGCCGGCGATCAGATCGTGAAGCATCGAGACTGTCTTGGCGATTTCGGTTTCGCTGTCCGCGTTGATCTGGTGCTGCTGATGCGATTGGTACTCCGGTGATTCCTCCCCGAATATCTCGCGGATGGTCCCTCTCACCTGAAAGTCGGCCTTCACCCTCCGCGCGTCCTGGTAGGGGATCCCATCTTTCGTCAACTCTTCAACCTGAGCAATCAGCGCCCGTAGCTTCCCAATGCCTTGTATCTCCCGAGCAGACAGGAGGCCCTTCTTACTGATCGGCTGTGATTCGGATGATTTGCTCTTCGCCATTTTCCTGCTGAACCCTCCCGGTGGATCACCGAGAACCGAACAGTGGACGCAACTCCCGCGCCGCGGCCTGGTCAGGAAAGCATCGCCAGTGATTGCCCCATGTTCACTTACTTGTTACCACAGGGGTGTCTCGTGGCCAAAAGACTTTCTTGTTTTGCGCACTGCTCTTCCCCCTCTCATAGGGTCCTTCTCCCTTGCTTGAACGGAGAAGGGGAAGTTCAGGAGCGAGGGGACATCGAGCACAAGGAGGGAGGAGAATTCGCGCTGGATTATTATGAGGTGGACTTCGCGCAGCGGAAGCCGATGGTGGGGGAACGTTGGTCCGGGGAAGCGCCGCCGCGCGTGGCGGCCCGCAGCATGTGGGGGTCGCTCCTCCAGGAGCCGCCGCGCACGCTCTTATATCGGCCGGCGGTGGGGCCCGGTGGATTGCGGTCGGGCATGACCGCATAGTAATCGGACCCAAACCAGTCCTGCACCCACTCGGCCATGTTGCCGGCCATGTGACGCAGCCCATAGGGACTCTGCCCTTCCTCTCCGCTGTTTATGGCTGCGACGAGCGGAATCTCGTGGACGTGATACTGGCCGAACACGGCTAGCCCGGGCTCCGGCGCCTTGTGTCCCCACGGAAAAAGGTTGCCCCCGCTGCCCCGCGCCGCCTTTTCCCACTCGGCCTCCGTCGGGAGGCGCTTCCCCTGCGCCCGGCACAGGTCTGCGGCTCCTGCCCAGGTGACGTAGAGCGCGGGCCAACTGGCGAGCACATAATCCGGCAAGGCGTGCACCGTGATGACATGCCAGATCAATCGCTGTAACTCATCCGGCGGTTGGCTCTGCTGCCGGCGCAGGTACGCGAGATACTCAGCCAGGCTCACCTCGTCGCGGTCTATCGCATAGGCATCAAGCCAGATGCGTCGCTGCGGGAACTCGGTGTCGTCAAACTGGGTGTCCAGCCCGAAGGGATCGTCGTCCTTGCGGACGGTCCCCATGACGAACCGGCCCTCCGGGATCGTCACCAGGGGCGAGGAGCGGGCGAGCGTGGCGATGGCGGCCAGATGGCGGGCCAGTTCCGGCGGCGGGTCAGACCCGGCTACCGCGAGAGGCAGGTCCTCCAGCCCGGCGATGATCAGTATGGTGAAGAGGCTGAGAGCGAAACGGAGAGGGCGGTGGCTCAGCTTCACAATTTGTTCGGCGATGCGAGCGCTTTGCTAATCTCGTTGATGAGCCGTCGCTCGATCTCGGCCTTCTCCTCTGGTCCGGCCGGTAGCACCTTCCCTCCCTGCGCCATCTTTTCAAACTCGGCCTTGATGCTCAGGCGGGTTCCGTTGGAGGGGAGGGCCTGGAGGGATAGGAGATATTGGTTCCGAAAGCCGGGCACCTCGAGCGACGCCGGCGCCGAAATCTTGCGCTCCGTGACATAGACCGCTTTTTGATCCGTTTTCACACTGACCCGGACAAAATAGCCGTTGCGCGCCAACGCTTCTTCCGCCGCTTTAAAGACCATTGCCAGGGGGCGCGGAAAGTCCTCGGACTGGCCGCCTTTGTCTTCCACGCGCAAGCTCTGGGAGGCCTGTGCCTTCATGGCAGCCGTCCGCTGGACTTCCGCGGTCAGCTTCTTGTTCTCTTCTACCTTCGCCCCCAGCATGGCGGCGATCCCTCTGCGCTCCGCATCCGAGCGCTCAGTCTCCTTCTTGGCGTCCCGCAACTCTCGATTGAGGAGATCAATCTGCTGCTGCATCACCTTGTTGCCGTCCTGCAGCGAGGCCAGTACCGACTCCTGTTTCGTCACCTGCTTGCGCAGGCGCTCGCTCTCCTCCTTCTGTGGCGACTCGTTCTGGCTGCAGCCGGGAGCCATCAGTGCGGTGGTGATCAGAAGGGTCCCTCCGATATGCGTGAAGAAGCAGCGTCGGTCGCAGGATTGGGAAGTAGATCTTGTCATGCCAGGTTGCCTCAGTTGCCTTGACGAGTTTGCGGTCGGATTCTAGGCAGGTTGAAGCCATAATGCAAACCTCTTACCTACACCCAGGGCGCGGACCAGGCGCTGATCTCTCTCGCGGACGATCAACCTGACGGACCAGGCGCCGGATTTCTGGTGTGGCTCTCCAGGCTTCACGGGGTAGCCGGGACAATCACTTGCCAACGGTCGGCTGTGGCGATAGGATGAAGACGCTATGATCGTCAAATCCTTTCCGGTGCCGCCTCTGGGCTGCAACTGCTCGATCATCGGTGATCCGATCACGAAGCGGGCGATCGTGGTGGACCCGGGTGGCGCTCACGAACGCATTCTGAAGGACGTTCAGGATCTTGGCCTGACGGTCGTCAGCATCCTCCACACCCATGCGCATTTTGATCACTTCCTCGCGTCCGGCGAGATGAAAAAGGCGACCAACGCCACCCTGTGCCTGCACCCGGATGATCGAGAACTTTGGGAGATGCTGGAGATCCAGTGCCGGATGTTCGGAGTGCCCTACGCGCCGGTTCCGCTCCCGGACTACTGGCTGCATGACGAGGAGAAGCTCATCGTCGGCGGCATTGAGGGGGTCGCGCTCCACACGCCGGGACACACGCCGGGTTCGATGTGTTTTCACTTTCCTGGAGAGAAGCTCCTGCTTGGCGGAGACACCTTGTTCCAGGGGAGCATTGGCCGGACGGATCTCTGGGGCGGTGACTTCGAGGCGATCGAACGGTCGATCCGGGAACGGCTCTACACGCTGGATGAAGTGACGCGCGTGATTACCGGCCACGGGCCGGAGACTCAGATTGGAATTGAGCGGGAATCGAACCAGTTTGTCAGAGCGTAGGGAGCGGGGAATGCACCCCTCGATATTTTGGCCCAGGAGGGAACCATGAGACGTCTCGGCATGTCGCTGGTGGTCTATGCGAGCATCGGAGTTGGCCTGGGCCTCTCCGGGTCAACCTGCCGAGCCCAGGTCGAGCAGCCGCAGAGTGGACAGCCGATTGAACAGCAAGCCGGTCAGGTCGAAATCAAGGACGTGCAAGTGCGGCTGTCGGACCACGGCCCCGTCGTCCTGCTGCAGGCTGAAGGGAAAGTGATCCCGATTTTTGTCGATCCTACGGTGGCCGGTTCGATCCAGGGGGCGCTGACCGGTGAGAAATTGCGGCGGCCCTTGTCGCATGATTTGATGCACACCATTCTGCAGGCCTTCGACGGGAAGGTGACGCAGACCGTGATCACGTTGAAAGACGGCACCTACTATGGAGCTCTGACGGTCAAGGTCAAAGATGCGACGAAGGTGTTCGACAGCCGGTCCTCCGACTCCATTGCGCTGGCGGTCCACTTCAAGGCGCCGATCTTGGTGGGGAGAGATCTTTTGGACTCGGCCGGGAAAATGATGCAGGAGGAGCCGAAGCCCCAAACGTTGTAGTGACCTTGTCGCGCGCCGATTATGCTTTGCCCTTGCGTAGGCTCAAGAGCCGCAATCGCTTCTCAGCCGACAGCTTGATGAACGCGGTATTCTCTTGGAGGTGTTGTTCCTGGA
>JAHWYE010000335.1 GCA_020028195.1 Nitrospirota bacterium | reverse complement strand
CTTAGATCCCCCATTTTAGGGTACAACACAATTCACGAGAAAGGAGAAGACAATGAGGAAGAAACACATTGCGATGTGGACGATGTTCGGGTTCGTCATAGGCCTGGCCGGCTGCACGACCTATTACAAGGTCTCGGATCCGGCTTCAGGCCATGCCTATTACACAACGAAAGTGAAAGACCGAGGGGCCACCGGTGCCATCAAGTTCGAGGACGAGAAAACGAAGAGCACGGTGACGCTGCAATCGTCTGAAGTGAAGGAGATTTCCGAGGAGGAGTTCCAGGCGGGCCTCAAGGCACAACTCAAAGGTCAGGCTCCAGCCCCAGCCATGGCAGCTCCAGCTCCGGCCCCAGCTAAGGCTCCGGCGCCTGCTCCAGCCCCTGCCCCGGCTGAGGCGGCAGCACCAGCCGCTGCGACTCCGGCTGAGGTGCAGGCGGAACCGGCCACTCCGAAATAGCTCCAGAACTGGAACCGCTAAGGATCTGCCGCGCCTGGATCCGCGAGGTCATTCGCGCACAAGGACGCGTCCGCGGGGGTGGGCTTTCACTGAGCCGCTCGCGATTACGTGACCGCGCTGATCGCAATGATATAGAGCCCCATGAGGCACATGACCGCAGCCACGGCCAGCATCGTGGCTTGCAAGGGCACCGATCTGATCTGCTGGGAGATGCCGGCAAAGAACAGCACCGTGGCGAGGATGACGGCGGTGCGCACGTACTCGTCGCTCTGCTGGTTGGCCGCCTCCGAGTCCCGGATGGCCTGCGCCGCTTTGTCTTCGAGTGCCGTTGCGCTCTCCTTCACCGCGAGCCGGTATTCAGGCAGGTGGAATGGGCTGGGGGCGGCGTTGGGGTTCTTGCGAGGGTGACTGTTCACCCAGGCCTCAAACGCCGGCTTGAACTCGGGGCGGAACCGTTGACGGTAAAACGTCTCGAGTTCCGTCTTGCCGGCCGCGTAGGCGTTGAGCCAGTTCGTGAAGAGACCGATGTCCACTGCCTGCAACTGGCCGGCCGACGTGAAGGCGCGGGTCGCTTCAATCCGCAGCCCAACGGCCTCCACATTTTTCGTTGTCTGGACACTGCCCCAGCGTGACGCCTGGTAGCCGCTCCAGGAGGTCGCGAGCGCTGTGACCGCCAGCAGAACCGTGGAGATCGTCTCGAGCCGGTGCTTGAGCACCTTGCGTCGCGAGTGAGCTCTCGCTGCGCTGTCCGCTGCGGCTGTCATTGGCTGCGATGCCTTCGCCTCCGTACTCTCCATCCTCATCTCCTTTTCGCTCTGTCGGTACGTTCACGTCTTCCCCACCCGTGACCTGTGCAGGGACTTTCCAGGCCCGGAAGCTTTTTTAGCACTCATTGGCGCGAGGCAGGGTCTCTGGAGAAGCGCTGACTCCGTGGCGGCTAGCCTTCCAGCTCTTTGAGCCGCGCCCGAGCTTGCTCGAGCCGTTGATGGGTCACAGGGGTGTCCTGTTCCAGGGCAAGATACTTGCGGAAGGCCTGTATCGCCTCGTCCCGCGACCCCTTCTGCGCCAGCGCCTGACCCAACGCAAAATAGCCGCTGGCGTAATCCTGCCGCACGTTGACCAGGACGCGATATTGCTCGATAGCGCCGTCCAGGTCCCCCTTCGCCTGCAGCGCGACGCCGAGGTTGTAGCGGGCTCGGGCGCGTCCCGGCTCCATGGTCAGAAGATTGCGGTACATCGCAATGGCGCCGTCCAAGTCGCCTTTCGCCTGAAGGGCCGCGCCGAGGTTGAGGTGGGCGTTCGCGTGCTTGGGATCAAGGCGAAGCGCCTCTCGATACTCGGCGATCGCGCCGTCCAAATCGCCCTGTTCCTGAAGCGCGTTCGCGAGGTTGTAATGGGCTCCGACATGGTCTGGCTTGAGACGGACGGCGATGCGGAATTGTTCGACAGCTCCGGGCAGGTCTCCTTTCGCCTGCAACGCGATACCTAGATTGTTATGCGCGCCGCTATGCTCTGGTTGGAGTAGCAAGACGGACCGGTACTCGGTGATGGCGGCATCCAGGTCGTTCTTCGTTTGCAGCGCAACCCCCAAATTGTAGCGGGCGTTGACCTTCTCCGGGTTCAATCGGACGGCTTCCCTGTAGTGACGGATCGCGCCATCCATGTCCCCTTTCCTCTGCAACGCAATCCCCAGGTTGTTTTGGGCATTCGCATCATCGGGTTGCAAGCGGATGACCGTCCGGTATTCCTCGATGGCGCCGTCGAGATCGCCCTTGGCCTTGAGCGCAATGGCGAGGTTGTAATGGATCAACGGTGAGTCCGGTTGCAGGCGCAGCGCGGTTCGATATTCCTCGATGGCGCCGTCCACATCCCCTTTCGAGTTCAGGGCGTTGCCCAGGTTTCCATGGGCATTGGCATCGTCGGGCCTCAGTCGGATGGCGGCGCGAAACTGCTCAACGGCCCCGTCCAGATCACCCTTGGCCTGGAGCGCCACGCCAAGGTTATACCTGGCTTCCTCAAAGTCGGGTTGGAGTTTCAAGGCCTCGCGATAGCTTTCGATCGCCCCATCGAGATCCCCTTTACTCTGGCGAAGGATTCCTTGGTCGTTGAACGCATTCGCATCCATGAGCAGCGCGACCGCCGGCTGCGGCACGGCACACAGGAGAAGTCCCAGCAGGAACAGGCAGGAGACCAGTTTGAGAGGGTCGCATCCAGAAGGAGCGAGGAGGGAGTACATCAGCATACCCCAACGCGGTGCATCACCACGGAACCCAGCGCTCCGCCGATCGGCGAACCGAATCCACCTCGGAACACTGGTGAGGATACACCGAAGCAATCGGCAAAAGCGAGAGAGACCGCCGGCTGTTGCTCACTGGTGACTTGAGATTCCTTCAGCCTCATGATATGCGTCACGCATTTCAC
>JAHWYE010000334.1 GCA_020028195.1 Nitrospirota bacterium | reverse complement strand
GTGGCGGAAGAGCCAGTCGCGATGACATTTCGCAATCTGCCGTTCGAAAAGGGGGTCAGGCAAATCCTCGAGGGAAAGCAGTATGTCTTGATCCATGACCGCCCGTACTCTGCAAACGGGGCACATGGGGAAGGCAGGATCGTGAAGATCCTCATTATGCCGAGAGTGGGTTCGCCCTCTGGGATGGCACCCATGGACACAAAGAAACCCAGACCTTCAGTTGCCACTAACCCCATTCGCCAAACTGGCACGCCAGGAGCTAACGGTCCCAGACTGGAGCAGCTCAGGCGACAGGCTCTGGAGGCCAAGAATCCAACAGACCGGGCCGAAGCTCTGGAAGCACTTAGCGATCAGGGCAAGGCTGCAGAGGTCCTACCGATCTTAGCCACAGCCCTACAGGATGAGGATCCAAGTGTGCGAGAACTCGCCAAGGAATTGCTGAATGATCACGAAAAAGCCGCTTCAACTGGCCCTTAGTTAAGTCGCTAATAAAGTTCCCGCCACGTTCCCGGAGCCACATAGACCAGAGGCATGCCCCTCAACAGGCCGCTTCGTAGATCATCGTTATACCAGACCTCGAGCGCCTCTCCATTTGTCGAGCCACCCACCACCCTGCCCTCCGCCATCACTGCCCCATAGATCCGCGGCCGACCCTCAACCACAACGTCGCCTGCCGCGTAGAGCACACCCTGAAGATGAATGCCGGTAAGTTGCACTGGCACCCTGGTTGCCAGCGAGTATGAGCCTTCGTTGGGGGGACTGAGGGTCGGTACTGACTTCCCCGCTCCCTTAGGCTTGAGCGACACCTGGGCATTCACCACAAACAAGCCTTCCGCATACTCAGTCTCCAGTGTTAGCGTTCCCAGGTTGTCGCCATGAGGAGAGCGCTGATCCAGCGTGTCCACAAACACCAGCCCATGGTGGTCCCCAACAGATTGGGACCCGAACACCTCATCGGCAGTCAGCCCCAATCCTGTCTCCATAATCCCGTTCAGGTAGAGCAAGCCGTTCCGATCTATCCCATAGTACGCACCGTAGAGAAATGCATATTGCTTCATGGTCTCGTAATCCCAATGGTCAAGACTCAAACCAGGCGAGGGATCCTGACGCGTATAGAGATTCGGGGGAAGCGTGACCATTGGAACCGACGCCCATTGAGAGAACAAGGCCAAACCGCCGAGCCAGACATCCAGCCATCGATCCTCTCGACGAGCCATCTCAGCATAGGACTGGCCAGTGACCGGCGCGTGCGCCGTCTTGACTGGTAGCTCTTCGATTTTTCCGAAGTTCATATCCCCCTTCACCTTCAGATCTCCCCAATGCAGCCACACAGGCATCAAGCCATCCGGGACTCGACTCACCACGCCGTTTCCCGCTTGAACCCCAGCCCTGAGGGGTGGGATCCGGCGAGCTCCAAGCTGTACCGACAGGGTTCTCGTTGCCCCAGCCACTCCGGCTGTGACGTCGACCGTGCAGAGGAGCCCTGGCCTCGTCGGTCCATACACTTTCAGTTTCAGCACACGCCCCAACGAGCGCAGCGAGCGGAACCATCCGTTGGCTGGATCGTTCAAGAGCCGATCATCAGCAGGTCTCGAAGCGTCGTGCAACAGGTCCGGGCGATCTGCGGTTCCAGAGAACTGAGAGGCACCATTAGCATCAAAAAATGAAGGACCAGCATCAGGGAGGTCGTACCTCTTCGCAAATAAACCATTGGCCGGCCCGCTCGGAGCCGAATTCGGGTCATGAACCCATTGCACTACCAGGTCTGCTCCTGCTTCAGCCAGATGCTGGGCCACCGCCATGTCGCGCGCCGCCCCAACGCTTTCGATTTCCTGCGTGGCCAAATTCAGCGAGACGGTTCCCAGCATCGAAAGCAGCAGGACCGCCATGACTGATCCGATCAGCGCAGCCCCTCGTTCCCTGTACTCGTTCCCATTCCCTTTCATGGTGCACCTCTTCGCAATTGAGCTCCCCTGTCAGTTGTCCCTGTCACCGTCCCCTGAGGCCGACCTCGCTCGTCATGGTTCGCCGACCATCCCCGACCGCCACATCTACTCGCACGCGAGCGACACGGGCGGGATCACGAGTCGGCTTGTCGTCTGTGCCCAGGTAGGTAAGTTGAAGCCACGCCAACTCACCAATCAGGGAATTGGCTCCACCATCTACTTGGCGCATCAGGCTGGAGCTGCCGTGGCGATCCTTCCCCAGATAGTAGCGCACCTGATTGGACATGTAGACCAAACTCCCCGTCGGAAACGCCTGGCCAATCGGCTCGGACAAGCCAAGCGTGTGACGCTGACCATCACGAGCCAAGCGTCCTTCCGCGCACCGATCACGCCCGCAGACCACGACTCGCTTCCCGTTTGACCAGTCAGACCCGTCATGCACCGTCAACTCCGACTGGCTTGGTGAGACTGGCTCGGTCAAGCTAGTGGCCAGCCCACCGAGGTTTGCCAGAAACTCGACCTCTTGTTGTCCCGCTTTGACCAGCGCTTGACCGGACGGCAGCGCACCGGTCCCAGCCAAGCGTAGCTCCGCCCCCATGACTTCCATGCCGAGACGCAGGTCCTGATGGCGAGCGATGGCACCATGCTGGACCCACAACCGTTGCTGAAAATGGGTCAGTGCCTGCACCGCCGCCGAGAGCACTACCGCACCGGCGACCATAGCGATCATCAGCTCGGTTAGACAGATACCCGTGCAGTTGTCGAAAGGCCCGGCCAAAGGTCCGAGACGATGGGTGATAGACATTCTGGCGCTCCTGTTTCGCATGCTTTTTCCCCTTGCCTCTTACCTGAGTCCTAGATACTGCGGGTTCGCCCGGAAGGTTCCAATTTTGATCTCCCGCCGCTGACCCTGTCCGACCGGATAGCTGGCCC
>JAHWYE010000084.1 GCA_020028195.1 Nitrospirota bacterium | reverse complement strand
ACAGGATTCGTTCTAGAATCAGGATGCCTATCGTGTGTCTGACGCATTGATCGTGACGAGGTGAATGGCATGGGCGAGGTGAACGCCGAACAGGGTCAGCAGGGAAGCCGGGGTAAAGACGATCTCATCCCGAACGTCAAGCACGTGATCGCGATCAGCAGCGGCAAGGGCGGGGTGGGGAAATCAACCGTGGCTGTCAATCTTGCGGTGGCGCTGAGCCTCGCCGGGGCGAAAGTCGGGCTGATGGATGCCGACATCTATGGGCCCAACATTCCCATGATGATGGGGGTTCCCAAACCGCCACAGCAGGAAGATGGGAAGATCAAGCCGGCCGAGGGCCACGGGGTCAAGGTCATCTCGATGGGGTACTTTGTTCCGGAGGAGACGGCTGTCGTCTGGCGAGGCCCCATGGTGCACACCGCCATCCAGCAGTTCTTCCGGGATGTGATCTGGGGGGAACTGGACTACCTGCTTGTTGATCTTCCTCCAGGAACGGGAGACGCCCAGTTAACCATCTCTCAGCTCGTGCCATTGTGCGGAGCGGTGACGGTCACTACGCCTCAGGAAGTGGCTCTCCACGACGTCCGGAAGGGAGTCATGATGTTTCAGAAAGTCAACGTCCCGCTGCTCGGTATCATCGAAAACATGAGCTATTTCGTCTGCGGGCATTGCGGGGAACGGACCGAGATCTTTTCTCACGGCGGCGGCGAACGTGCGGCGGCAAAACTCGGCATCCCGTTTCTGGGCAGGATCCCGATCGATCCCGCCATCAGGGCCGGGGGAGACACCGGAATGCCGATCGTAGTCGTCAATCCCGCATCGCCTCAGGCGGTAGCATTCAGGGACATTGCCGCCAAGCTTGCTGATGGGATCCGCGGCATGAATGCAGGGGCAGGAGGCCAGCCTCAAGCGTCGATTGACAGCCTGCTGAAGAAGATCAAACGGCCGCTGGGCACATGAAATAGAGTCTTGCTCAACCTGAACCTCACCCTCAACCTTACGAAGAAGAGGAGGCAAGATGGCTGAGTTTGTCAGAGTCACCGGCACGGCAGACGTCGCGCCTGGGAGCGGTGCGGTCGCCGAGGTCAAGGGGCAGTCTATCGCCGTCTTCAACGTGGATGGAACCTATTATGCGATCGACAACACCTGTGTGCACCGTGGCGGGCCTCTGGGAGAAGGGGAACTGGAGGGCGACACAGTCACCTGTCCCTGGCATGGGTGGCAATACAATGTGAAGACAGGGACGTCAATCAACAACCCTTCGGCATGTGTCAAGTCCTACCAAGTGAAGGTTGAAGGTCCTGATGTCAAAGTTCTGCTCTAACTTTCGCACTCGTTCTTGAGTGCCCCGCCAACATTCTGCATAATAAGCCCTGATGGACCGAGAAGACCTCTTTACGCTTTATCGTCGGATGCTACTGATCCGCCGGTTCGAGGAACGATCGGCGGAGATGTACGCCTTGGCCAAGATCGCCGGGTTCCTCCATCTCTATATCGGCGAAGAAGCGATCGCAGTGGGCGCCATCGCGGCTATCCGAGCCGACGATTACGTCATCAGCGCCTACCGAGACCACGGGCACTGTCTCGCCAAGGGCTCGGACCCGAGCCAAGTCATGGCCGAACTCTTTGGCAAAGCCACCGGGCTATGTAAGGGTAAGGGAGGCTCCATGCATCTGGTGGACGCTAAACGGAATTTCATGGGTGGCTACGCGATCGTGGGAGGGCATCTGCCACTGGCCACCGGATTGGCCTTTGCCGTCAAGTATCAGAAACGCGACCAGCTGGTCCTCTGCTTCTTCGGTGAAGGCGCGGTCCCGAGCGGGCAGGCGCACGAGGCCTTCAATCTTGCAGCCCTGTGGAAGTTACCGGTGATCTTTGTCTGTGAAAACAACCGCTACGCGATGGGCACGCCGATCACGCGTGGGATCGCCCTGTATTCCGATCTGGCAGGGAAGGTCCGCGCACACGGAATCCAAGCTGAAACCGTGGATGGGATGGACGTGCTGGCGGTTCGCACGCTCATGAAGACGGTCGTACGCAAGGTTCGGGCCGAACCGCAACCCTATTTCGTCGAGGCGACGACCTATCGGTTCATGGGCCACTCGATGGCGGACCCGGCTCATGGGCACTATAGGACGAAAGAAGAAGTCGAAGAAGAACGAGGGCGAGATCCGTTGGTGCTGCTCCGACAGACCATCATGAACCAGGGGTTGGGGACAGAAGCCGACTTCAAACGGCTGGAACGAGAGATGAGCGAGATTGTGGCTGCCGCGGTGAAGTTTGCCGATGAGAGTCCTTTCCCAGCTCGCACAGCTCTTGAGAAAGACGTCTACAGCGAATAGCTCGCCATGCTGATCCCATATCGCGAAGCATTGAACCAGGCCATGCGCGAGGAAATGCGCCGAGACGACCGAATTTTCCTGATCGGCGAGGAGGTGGGTCATTACCAGGGAGCCTTCAAAGTCAGCAAGGGATTCGTGGAAGAGTTCGGCTCGCAGCGGGTCCTGGACACCCCGATTACGGAAGCAGGGTTTACGGGGTTGGCCATCGGCGCGGCCATAGCCGGGTTGCACCCGATTGTCGAGCTCATGACGTTTAATTTCGGCATTCTCGCGCTTGATCAAATCGTCAACAACGCGGCCAAGATCCGGTACATGTCCGGCGGGCAATTGTCGGTTCCCATCGTCATTCGTGGGCCGGGGAGCGCCGCGCATCAACTGGGAGCACAGCATTCTCAAAGTTTGGAAGCCTGGTTCTGCCACGTGCCGGGTCTAAAAGTCATCGCGCCAGCGACCCCGCATGACGCCAAGGGTCTTTTGAAGAGCGCGGTCCGGGACCAGAACCCGGTCATCTTCATCGAAGCGCAACTGCTGTATGGCACGAAAGGCGAGGTCCAGGAGGGTGAGTACACGATCCCGATCGGTCAGGCTGAGGTGAAACGTCAGGGCAAGGACGTGACGATCGTAGCCTACTCCAAAATGTTGCTGCTCGCGCTGGAGGTTGCTGAGCTCCTGGCTCGCGAGGGGATCGAGGCTGAGGTCGTGGACCCCAGAACCCTGAAACCCTTAGACCTGGCCACCATCACCGGTTCCGTCAAGAAGACCGGACGACTCGTGATCGTCGAGGAGGGCTGGCGCTTTGCTGGGCTGGGCGCTCAGATTGCCGAGAGCGTGTATGCAGAGGCCTTTGACTATTTGGACGCCCCCATTGTGCGGGTGACCGGTGCCGATGTGCCGATGCCGTACGCACGGCCCCTTGAAGATGCCGCCATTCCTGATCGGGAAGGCGTCCTCGCGGCCGTCAGACAACTCATCAAGGGAGGACATTGAATGTCAACACACTCCTCAGCTCCCAGCCACATTGAGATTACCGAGACCCTTGTCCGACTCTACGTCTTCCTGGCCCAATATCTCGATCGTTGCCAGAACGAAGCTGCACGCGCCTCGTTCCCTGAGGCGGATCTTCAGGCACATCTCTCAGCCACTAAAGCCAAGATGATGGAGATCCTGTCTGTCAACCCTGTGGTGAAAGGGAAAGTCGAGAAGGAATGCGACCATGTGCTGGCGCTGGGAGCTGCTTGTCTAAAGGGAGAAACTGAGAAGACTGCTGCAGTGAATGCCTTGAAAGCCGAGCGAGCGGTGCTACAAAATAAGACCATCGCCCTCAGCGATCTCCTGGCCGTGTTTCGAGCATCTTAAGATCAGCGTTTCAAGCCTGCGATGCCGGATGACGTGGTCGAGAAGCATCAGGTGGCAGGACTGGATGACCGAGCGCGCGGGTTTACTCGGCTGGTAGACATTGCTCGGTCGGAAGGTGCCTATCGTGCCTTACTCCGGTACGAGGCGACCATCGTGGTCACGAATGGCGCTGAAACAAAACCTGCGGCTCTTCAGGAGCTGATCCACAGGCTCCAGGGGAGAGGCTATACCCAGCTCAGGAGTCAGCTCAGTTTCAACGGTAACACGTATCTTGGTAGCCAGGAACCGTGGATCGAATATCCGGATCATGAACGACAACCGGAGCTGCGAAGCGGATTGCTTGGGTGGGTCGGCCGATGGTTGCGCGGAGTTAGACGGTGACCCGCCGTTGGCCAAGGATGGTTCGGTGAGGTACAGTGGGAGCGAAGGTTTCGTGTTGATTGCAAGGGGGTCGTAAATGGCCAGCCGCGTCGTCATGCCGAAATTGACTGATACGATGGAAGAGGGCGTCGTCGTGAAATGGAAGAAGCACGAGGGCGACTCGGTGGGAAGCGGCGATGTCTTGGCTGAAATCGAGACCGACAAGGCGGTGATGGATTTGGAGGCGTTCGCCTCCGGCACGCTCAGGCGCGTGCTGGTGAATGAGGGAACGACCGTCAAAGCAGGAGCGTTGATCGCGGTGATCGCTGAACCAGATGAGGACATCAGCTCAGTCTTAGCCGACACCATCGTTCCTGCCCCTGGCGCTCCGCGAGGACCGGAGCCAAGAAAAGTGGAAAGCCCTTCAACAAGCCCTCTTTCCAGCTTGGGCGAAGAGAAGGGACCTATCAAGGCCTCGCCTCGCGCCAAAGCCATGGCCGCTGAACGGGGGATTGACCTGTCCACACTCAAGGGCTCAGGGCCGGGGGGACGGATCGTCGAAGAGGATGTCATAAAAGCCGACGCAGCCAGCGTCCCTCGCGCTACCGGCGCAACCGATCGGCCGCTGAGCCAGATGCGAAAGGCCATTGCCAGAACCACCACTCAGAGCAAAGCACCGGTCCCGCATTTCTATCTGACGGCCGAGATCGCAATGGAAGAGGCGGAACAACTCCGCGCACAGCTCAAGCAGAGCCGCCGTTCCCATCCCAGCCTGACCGACATGATCGTGAAAGCGGCGGCGCTGGCCCTGACCCGCCACCCTGAGATCAACGTGTCCTACGCCGGCGACGTGCTTCGCCAGTATGGGAGCATTGATATCGGGATTGCCGTGGGGCTGGATGACGGCCTGATCGCTCCTGTCCTGCGCGATTGTGGGTCCAAGACGCTTGAGGACATTGCAACCGAATCACGAGGGCTGATTGAGCGAGCACGCAACAAACGACTCCAGCCGCACGAATATACCGGCGCCACCTTTTCTGTCTCCAACCTGGGGATGTTTGATGTAGAAAACTTCATCGCCGTCATCATGCCGCCGGAGGCTGCTGCGATTGCGGTGGGAGCGGTCCGTGATGTGGCGGTTGCCGGTGCAGGTGGCGTGAAACCAGGCCGTCGCATGAAAGTGACGCTCTCATGCGATCACCGCGCTCTGGACGGGGTCCAAGGAGCGAAATTCTTGAAAGAATTCAAGCGCATCCTTGAACATCCTCAAGAACTGATTCAGACCTGATGGTACAATAGACAACGTCATGACGTTCGTACCCACTCATGAGATCCGAAGTTCGGGCCGGCGTCTCCCGCCCTGGTTTAAGGTCACCATGAGACAGGGGCCGGATTACCAGGACATCCGGCGGACCATGGACACCTTGGGACTCCACACCATCTGCGAAGAAGCTCGTTGTCCCAACGTCTGGGAATGCTGGAACAACCGTACCGCCACGTTTCTGATCCTGGGGGACATTTGCACGCGTCGGTGCCATTACTGCGCGGTCACCACAGGACGACCGTTGGAACTTGATCGGGAAGAGCCCCTCCGCGTCGCCCAGGCCGTGCAGTCGTTGGGCCTCCGTCATGCTGTGATTACTTCGGTGAATCGTGACGAGTTGGAAGATGGCGGGGCCTCGATCTTCGCGGAGACGATCCGACACATCAGGACCCTCGTTCCAACATGTGCGGTGGAGGTGCTGATTCCGGACTTTGAAGGCAACGAAGTGGCGCTTGCCTCAGTCGTGGCCGAGGGGCCGGATATTCTGAACCACAACATCGAAACGGTCAGACGCCTGTTCCCGCCAATCAGGCCTCAAGGCAAATATGATCGCTCTATCGAACTATTGGGGCGTGCCAAGCGCCTGGGCGCCAGAACCAAGTCAGGCCTGATTGTCGGGATGGGGGAAACACCTCAAGAAGTTCGAGAAGTCATGCGCGATCTTCGCGCGGTTGGATGCGACATCATGACGATCGGGCAATATCTGCAACCCACGAAGCAACATCTCTCCGTGGCCCGCTTCTACCACCCCGACGAATTCACCGCTTTTAAAGAAGAAGGCCTTGCCCTTGGGTTCAGCCACGTCGAATCCGGTCCGCTGGTCCGCAGTTCCTACCACGCGGAGCGGCAGATACCCTCGCAGTCAAAGCCAGTCCCTTCTTAGACCAGCCGCAAGCGTTTTTCCCCAGCGTACAGGACGAACCGTTTGCCGCGCAGGAAGCCGACCAGCGAGAGGCCGAATTCCCAGGCCAGTTGGACGGCCAGGCTTGAAGGGGCCGAAATGCAGGCCACGATGGGAATGCCGGCTGTCAGTGCCTTCTGGACAATTTCAAAACTTCCGCGGCCGCTCACGAGCAACAGGGATTCCCGGAGCGGAAGGCGCTTCTCCAGCAGGGCCCAGCCAATCAGCTTATCCACGGCATTGTGTCGTCCCACGTCCTCCCGCAGCGCGACCAGGCGACCCCTGGCATCGAACAAGCCGGCCGCGTGAGGACCACCGGTCCGGCCGAACAGGGTCTGGGAAGACCGCAGGGCCTCAGGAAGGAGGCAGAGAACATCCGGCGAGACGCGCAGGTCTGGATTGGGCCGGGCGATGCCGCGGACCCGCACCGCGTCGATTGAGGCCTTCCCGCAGAGCCCGCAACTGGAGGTCGCGGTAAAGTTGCGTCGCAGTCGAGCGCTGTCGATCTTCACGCCGGCACGCAGGTCCACGCGGACAACATTGCGCTTCTGGCCCCGCGAGGTGACCTGGCACAGGCTTATGATCTGGTCGCTCCCGTTGATCACGCCTTCAGTCAACAGAAACCCTGCAGCCAATTCGAGATCGTGTCCTGGTGTGCGCATCGTCACGCTGATCGGACGAGTGCCGATGCGAATTTCGAGCGGCTCCTCTCCCACCAGGTAGTCGTCAAGGCGAGAGACCACGCCATCCTGCCACTCGGTCACCTGGGTCACCTCAATCGGACGCTGCGGGCGTGAGGGGGTGGATACAG
>JAHWYE010000333.1 GCA_020028195.1 Nitrospirota bacterium | reverse complement strand
GGAATCCCCCAGGGTCCCAGTCACATAGAGCAGGTCACCCACATCGGCTCCATCTCGCGTGAGGGCTTGGCCTGGCTCGGCGATTCCCGTCACGGTGACACCGATGAAGAGGCCCTGTCGCGAAGCAGAGGTGTCTCCTCCCACCAGCTCGACCCCATAGAGGCGGCAGGCGCGCATCAGTCCCCGGTAGAGTCGCTCGATGTCGGAGGGTTTGCGGGACCTTGGGATGGCCACCGCCACCAACATGTGCTGGGGGACTCCACCCATCGCAGCGATATCGCTGAGGTTCGCCGCTGCTGCCTTGTATCCGATGTCCTCGAACGTGGCGGTGGCCAGATCGAAGTGGATGCCTTCGGCCAACAGGTCCGTGCTCAGCAGGAGCAAGTGGTTGGCGGGTGGCCGAATGATCGCGGCGTCGTCGCCGATCCCGCGCAGCACCGATGGTCCAGTCCGCCCAAACTGGCGGCGAAGGACTTGAATCAGCCCGAACTCGCCAATCCGATGGAGGGAGGCGCGGGAAGATTGTAATGGCATCTCAGGGTGCAGAGGGCGTGGACGATGCCGACGGGGCTGATACGAAAGTCCGTGGGCGAGCCGCTTGTGAAGGCTTTTTGATTCGGGTCGTCTGCGATCGGCTTGCTTTACGCCGGCCGTTCACCTGGCTCGGCTTTGACTGCTGGGCAGGAGCTTGGCGCAGACTGGCCTTGATCACATCGTCCATGGTCTCGGCGAACACCAACTGGATTCCCCGCAGCAGGTGCTTAGGGATTTCTTCTAGATCTTTTTTGTTGCGCTTCGGCAGGATCACGGTGGAGAGCTTCGCCCGCTTGGCGGCCAGGATCTTTTCCTTCAGGCCACCGATCGGCAGCACGCGCCCTCGCAGGGTGATCTCTCCGGTCATCGCCACGTCGCGTCGGACCGGAATGTTCGAGAGACTGGAGGCCAGGGCCGTGGCCATCGTGATGCCGGCCGAAGGGCCGTCCTTGGGAATCGCTCCCGCAGGTACATGGATGTGGAGATCGTTCTTTGAAAACATGTCAGGATTGATGCCCAGCAGTTTCTCACGGGAGCGCACGTAACTGAGCGCAGCTTGGGCCGACTCTTTCATCACATCACCGAGGTGTCCGGTCAGCGTGAGTTGGCCTTTCCCCTTCATGACCGTCGCCTCGATATAAAGGACATCCCCTCCGGCCTCGGTCCATGCCAGCCCGGTGGCCACGCCGATTTCATCTTTCTCCTGCTCGGCCTCCGGGAGGAATTTGGGCACGCCGAGGTACGCGTGCAGGTTGGCGGGCGTGATCGTGTAGCACTGTACCTTTCCCTCGGCCACCTTCTTGGCGACCTTGCGCATCACGTTGGCGATCTCGCGCTCGAGGTTCCGGACGCCCGCCTCCCTCGTATAGTGCGACACGATCTGGCGGAGGGTCGGCTCGGCGAGCCGGAAGAGTTTGTCCGTGATGCCGTGCTCCTTGAGTTGGCGCGGGATGAGATACCGCCGGGCGATGCCGAGCTTTTCTTCTTCCGTGTATCCCGGGATTTCAATGATCTCCATCCGATCCCTCAAGGCGGGGAGAATCGGATCCATGAGGTTCGCGGTGGTGATGAACATCACCTCGGTGAGATCAAAGGGAACGCCAAGGTAATGGTCGCTGAAGGCGTGGTTCTGTTCAGGGTCCAGGACCTCGAGCAGCGCGGCTGATGGATCTCCACGGAAGTCCATTCCGACCTTGTCCACCTCGTCCATCATGAACACGGGGTTGCTCGTGCCGGCCTGTTTGATGCCCTGGATGATGCGTCCAGGCAGCGCGCCCACGTAGGTTCGGCGGTGGCCCCGGATCTCGGCCTCGTCACGGACACCTCCGAGGCTGATACGCACGAATTCCCGTCCCAGCGCCCGCGCGATCGATTTCCCGAGTGAGGTTTTTCCAACGCCGGGAGGGCCCACGAAACAGAGGATCGGCCCTTTCATTTTGTCTTTCAGTTTCCGGACGGCCAGGTATTCGAGGATGCGCTCCTTGACCTTCTCCAGGTCATAATGGTCCTCGTTCAGCACTTTCGCAGCGGCCTTGATGTCCAGGTTGTCCGTGGACTTCTTACCCCAGGGCAGTTCGACCATCCATTCCAGATAGGTCCTCACCGTAGCCGACTCGGCGGTGTCCGGGTGCATCTTCTCCAAACGCTTGAGCTGCTTCTCACATTCCTTCAAGACCTTGTCCGGCATCTTGGCGTCTTTGATGCGCTTGCGAAACTCCGCGACCTCCTCAGCCCGTTCATCCAGTTCGCCCAGTTCTTTCTGAATGGCTTTGAGTTGCTCCCGGAGGAAATACTCTCGCTGGGTCTTGTCCATCTCTCCCTTGGCTTGCGCCTGGATTTTCTGCTGCATGGAGAGGACGTCGATCTCTTTCGCCAGGATCTCGCTGACCCGCTTCAGCCGTACGATGGGATCCATCAGTTCCAGGACGTCCTGCGTCACCTCCACCTTGAGTCCCAGGTTCGAGACAACCATGTCCGCCAAGCGGCCAGGGTCCTCCATGTTTTCGATCACCACCATGACGTCAGGCATCAGCACCTTGCCCAGGCTGATGATCCGCTCGATCTGTTCCTTCACCGTCCGCATCACGGCCTCGGCCTCGAGCGGCGCCGCGGGCGGTTTGGCTTCGACGATTTTGGCGATGCGGACCGAATAGTAAGGGTCCGTCTGGATGTACTCCAGCACCTTGCCTTTGGCGGTGCCTTGGACGAGGATTTTGATCCGTTCATCCGGGAGCTTGAGCATGCGCATGATGATACCGATGGTGCCGACCTTGTGGATGTCCTCGGGCTTCGGATTTTCCACATCGAGCGCTTTCTGAGTGGCCAGGAAAATCATGCGGTTTCCTGCCAAGGCC
>JAHWYE010000332.1 GCA_020028195.1 Nitrospirota bacterium | reverse complement strand
TTCGTGGCTGCGGTTCAGGATCGTTCCGACAATCACCACTGGCTGTCTGCTCTTGCTCCGCGTGTAGTTCTCCAGCCAGGGACTCCCCAGCGCTTCCTTGACCATGGTCTCGGCCACCATCCTGGAATCGGTGTCGTTCCACCGCCCGCTCAGGTCTGTAACGACTCCAGTATCGACTCGGGTGACCTTGGTCTCGCTCGCGCAGCCACCGAGCAGCATGGTGCCTACCAACATAGCCATCGCGGTCCTCTGACCCCACGCGGGGCCACGAAGCAGGTCCTGCATCACCGCCTCCTTCGGGCATGGAACGCGCGCAAGGCAACGTTCCCAGTCTCTATTTGGGGCCAGTCCGTTTGTCTTCTTCCTTTTCGAGTCGGTCGAATAGCCGCTCGGAGTTCTTCCGCACGAAATCCCGAACCTGGCTGTTCAGCTCTTTGGCCTGCAACATGGATTCCTGCATGTCCTTGAGAGATAGTTTCGTGAGGACGTAATAGGTTCCGGTCTTGTCGTCCTTGTACCGATCCACGGGTCGAACTCCGCTTAGCGTCACGGCAGAGAAGGTCTTAATGGCTCGCTCCACGTTCTGCTCTTCGGTGTTTCTGGTGAAATCACCCGCCGTCGTGGAGGCGGCGTAATCCCGCATCAGGTACGCCGTGTAGGTCTCGAAGTTCTTGGCCAACTCAGCGCGCGCCCGGTTCTCGGCCGTATCCCAGGCTAAGGGCTCATTCTTCACCCCGACGACTGACCCGACTCCATAGAACGCCTTATCATCTTTGTTGTTCAACGCGCCGGATCCTTTCTTTACCCAATTCGGCGCTCCGCCGCAGGCGGTCAATCCCACCAGCATGGCGACAGCCAGTCCGCTACCCACGAGTCGAGTAAGAAGACCACTTCTGAAAATCATGCGTGTCCTCCTTTCTTCACAGCCGCGTGAGCGGTCACACTCCTGTTATCCGTAATTCTTCTGGTCTTTGGGGCGGGCATTCATGCCTTGGCTACCGGTCTCAGTTCACCGCGAGGGACTGTGATTTATGCTAACATGCGTCCTGGGGACTGTCAACGCAGCAGGAGCTATCCGGTTGACCGGAACCGCGCAGTTTGTGTGTGCCGGCACGAGCGGTGTTCAGGGTTGCACAACCCCGGCAGGAAGGAGGACTGGTGGCAGAAGTCAAGGTTCAAGACGGCATCATCAAAGTGATCGAACTGGACGTTCAGGACCCGAGGGCTGCGGCAGTGCTTGCAGAATATCCAGAGGTTCGGTGGGCCGAAGTCACAAGGCGCGCAATCAAGATCGGCCTGGGCTATCTCAAGGGCGGGGCCCAAGACTGATCGCTACTGCTTAGCGGCTGGCCCGGAGCCCTCAGCCTGTTGGATGTAAGTCCTTGCTTTGTCTTCGGTGCCGCCGGTTTCCAAATACCGCTGATACGCCTCAACCGCCTTCTTCTTGTCCTTGATATCTTCTGCGTACAGGTCCCCTAAAGAGAGATACACGTCACTGTACTTCGGATTCACGGCAAGGGCTTGCTGCAAGGCCTTCTCAGCCTCAGCGAATTGGCCTTTCCGCTGGAGTACGAGTCCTAACGTGTAGTGGGAATCTGGATTGGTCGGGGCGTATTTGGTCGCGAGCTGAGCAGCAGCCAACGCTTCCTCGAGATTGGACAGCCTATCCAGGTAGAGGAAGCTCTTGAGGACATAGGCGTCCCCGTAAGCGGGGCTGTACTGGATCGCCTTGTTCAGATGGTCGAGCGCGTCTTGAGCCGACTTTTGCTGTTGGAGCAGTGAAAACGCCTCCTCATATTCCTCTTTCGCCGCGGCCAACCGTTCGGCCTCGGTTTTCGGCTCTGGTCTGATCTTGAAGAGGGCTTTCTTCCCCTCTATGAGGATCGTATCGCCATCGCCGTCCAGCCGTGCGAATTGAGGATGCTGTTTATCCCCAGCCGCCTCTTTCACCTGCTGTTTCACGAATGCGCCCAGTTCGCTGGCCATCACCCATCCATTTTTGTCCGTATCGGCGGCTCCCTTCAGGCCGGACAGCAAGGCCTGCACGAACACTCCGTGTTTGTCTTTCCGCGCCAATGATTCTCCCTTGCCGGCCGCCGTCAAGACCTGGACCGCTCGCTTGTCGGTTTCCTCTTCAGGAGACAGGCGTCCTTCAAGGGATAGTTGTTGAGGAGGGGTGACCTCCCACCCAGTGAGGCCGGCATTCAGTAAAAAGAGGGTATGTTTGGACATCACGCGCCGCGAAAATTCCTTGAGCTGGTCCAGCGTCACGGCCTTGGATACGTTGGTGACCTGCGCATCCCAGGGGACCAGATAGCCAAGCTCCTTCCCGTTCATATCGAGTGTGGTTCCGGCATGTCCTGAGAAAAACAGAACCAGCCGGTCATGCCGACCAATTCGACGAGGCAGATAATCGTTCAGGATATGGTTCAAACGCCGGAAACTTGCGTCCTTGTCGTACAGTTCCACAACTTCGTCAAACCCGAGCTGGCGAAGCGCCTCGGCCATGGCCTTGGCGTCCGCGATGGCGCCGTTGAGTTTAGGGGCCACCAGATAGTCGTCGATGCCGACCACCACGCCCCAGGATTTGTAATACAGACCCTCAGGTCGACCGGTCTGACCAAAAGCAACCGCTGCGGACAGCAGCATCAGAGTTGCTGTCGCGACTCGGATGCCTGACCCTGTCGCCAGTCTCATGTGCGACCCACCCACTCTGTAGCGTACCTATGTTTCTGACTGCTCAGATCGAATGTCTGTGCTGCTTCCACCAAGTGGTGCATGCTACTATTCGCCTCTTTTCGCTGTCAAGAATGGTTGGTCGATGGCCGCCAGTCGGGTGTCTGCTTCCCTTCGGCGCCTGAGGGCAGGCTTGCACATATCGGACAGCTTGAGCA
>JAHWYE010000083.1 GCA_020028195.1 Nitrospirota bacterium | reverse complement strand
CATCCTGGACTCGCAGAGCGCCCCGTTGCTGGGCGGCGCGGAGGTGGACTACGTGGACAGTTTGCAGGGGTCGGGGTTTGCGATCAAGAATCCGCAGGCCAAGACCACCTGTGGGTGCGGCAGTTCCTTCAGCGCGTAAGCTGCCAACTTCTGCAGCCGCCACGTTCATGTGTTTGGACCACGGAGCCGGGGTCGTTCCCCCGTGAGGGGAGGGATCCCGGCCAGTTTTTTACTGGTCGAGGAGAGGAAGCGGGATCCAAATGGATCAGGCCAGTGTGACGCGCCGATACCGGTTTGCGGCCGCGCATCGCCTGCATTCGGAGTGCCTCTCCGACGAGGAGAACTGGAAGGTATTCGGGAAGTGCAACAATCCCCATGGGCACGGGCACAACTACGTGGTGTTGGTGACTGTGAAAGGGACGATTGATCCACAAACCGGCCGCGCCACCGATGTTGAGGGGCTGGACCGGATTGTGACCGAGGCAGTTGTGGCTCGGTTTGATCATCAAGATTTGAACCATGATCCGGAGTTCTCTAACCGGACGACGACGGGAGAGAACCTGGTTCAGTTCATCTGGGATCTGTTGGTCAAGAAAATCCCGGCTGGTCAGTTAGTGAAAGTCGGGCTCATTGAGACCCGCGACAATTCATTTGAATATTCTGGGCCGTTGTCTTAACGAACGCTGACGGTCGGTCCTCTGCCATGTAACAGGATGCACACAAAAAAGCTCGTCAAACACCGCCAGGATATGAGGGGCGACGGACGTCCCCCCAAGGTCTCCGAGATCAAGGACCTCGTGGCGCGGATGCTGACGATGATTGGGGAGAATCCGGGGCGCAATGGCTTGCTGAAAACGCCGGAACGAGTCGAGAGTATGCTCCGGTTCATGACGCAGGGATACCAGCAGGACGTTGATGAACTCCTCAACGGCGCGCTCTTTCCGATTGACTACGACGAGATGGTGATCGTAAAGGACATCGATTTCTTTAGCCTCTGCGAGCACCATTTGCTCCCGTTCTTCGGCCGCTGCCATGTCGGGTATTTGCCGAATAAGCGGGTGGTCGGCCTGAGCAAGATCCCCAGAATCGTGGATGTCTACAGTCGGCGGTTGCAGGTTCAGGAACGTCTCACCGTTCAGATCGCGGAGACCTTACAGTCAAAATTGAACGCGCACGGTGTGGGTGTGGTCATGGAGGCCCGCCACCTCTGCATGATGATGCGGGGGGTAGAAAAACAAAACACCGTTGCCGTGACGAGCGAAATGCTTGGCGTGTTCCGCAGCCAACAGCAGACGCGCGACGAGTTTCTTAAATTGATCAGACGAGGCAGCGTGGGCGATCCCTATTGATTGCTGGGCATTGTTCCATTGAATCACGGCTCATTGAATCAATGGAGCAATCGTCAATTCTTCACGATCGTTTCCAAAAACGATCTCACCGCTTCGCTAAACACCTCCGGCTGCTCCAGATTGCTCAGATGTCCAGCTGAGGGGATGATCTGAAAACGGGCGCCAGAAATACCATCCGCGATCCGCTTGTTTTCGGCCGGGGTAGTGAGGGCATCCATCTCTCCGACTAGGACCAGGGTGGGGCAGGTGATCGTGGACAACAGTGGGACGGCATCGGACCGTTCCGAGATTGCCATCAAGTCCCCGACGATGCCGCTGATCTGAGAATCGACCATGATCGCGCGTACCTTCTGAACCAGTGCTGGGTTCGTCTGGTAGGACGTCGGCGCGAGCAATTTCGGGAGCATCTCCGCAGCGACCGCTCCAGCGCCTTCCTGATACACTCGTTGCGCCAGGCGAAACCGCCAGGCTGTCTGTTCAGGACTATCTGGTTCCGCCCGCGTGTCGGCCAGCACCAAGCCTTTGACCCTGTCGGCATACCTCCGATAAAACGAAAAAATCAGATACCCGCCCATGGAGAGACCGATCAAGACCGCCTGCTGGATCGACAGATGGTCCAAGAGGCCGCTGACGTCGTCGGCAAACAGGTCCAACGTGTAGCGCCAGAGGGGCGCGTCTGACTCGCCATGTCCGCGAAGATCCACCGTGACGACCCTGAATCGGCTTGAGAGGGCAGTGAGCTGAGGTTCCCACATGGTACGATTGAACGGGAATGCGTGGAGAAAGACCAAAGGCAGCCCCCGGCCCTGATCACTGTAAGCCAGATTGATTCCATTGATTTGCGCGTTCACCTCGGCACTCCTTGCGGCAGTTTCCGGCCTTCTTCCTACCACCGGGCGCAAAGGGTCGTCAATCACATCACCGAGAAACTCTTTCTGCCGAGGAGGGTAATTGCGGGCGTGTCTCTTTGCGTATACAATCATCCTCCAACTCCGGATGCTCTTGCGTATGCACGAAGATCCCGAACGCGAGCCTGACCTCTTTCTGCCACAGGAAGACAGGCTCGAATCCTTTGCCCCGCTGGCCGAGCGAATACGGCCTCAAGATTTCGCTGACTTCCTCGGCCAGGATGAGATCGTTGCGCCGGACAGACCGCTTCGGCGGGCAATCGAAAGCGACACCCTCTCGTCACTCATCCTGTGGGGGCCTCCCGGTTCGGGCAAGACCACCCTGGCCAGGATCATTGCGCGACGCACCAAGGCGGCGTTCGTGTACTTCTCCGCCGTCACAAGCGGCATCCCGGAACTGCGGACCCTCATCAAGGCGGCGGAGCAGCGGCGTTCGTTGCGTCAACAGCGCACAATCTTGTTTGTTGACGAAATACACCGCTTCAACAAGGCTCAGCAGGATGCCTTTCTCCCGCACGTCGAGCGAGGGACGATCATTCTGCTGGGAGCGACAACCGAAAATCCTTCTTTTGAAGTGATCGCTCCGCTCCTTTCCCGTTCGATGGTCGTGGTGCTGAAGCCGCTGTCAGACGAGGCGATCGGGCACATCATGGACCGAGCCCTCACTGATACCGAGCGTGGCTTGGGAAAATGGAACCCCGAGTTGTCGCCGGAAGCGCGGCGCCGTTTGATCGGGTTCGGCAACGGAGACGGCCGGGTGGCGCTGACGGCGCTTGAGTTCGTGGTGAGCCAGACTCCCGCCGGTCCGGACGGTCGGGTGCAGATCGACGAGCAGGCGATGGACGCCGCGCTGCTCAAGAAGGCGCTCCGGTACGATCGGGTCGGGGAGGAGCACTACAATCTGATCTCCGCTTACATTAAGAGCCTGCGCGACTCCGATCCGGATGGGGCGCTATATTGGCTGGCCAGGATGCTGGAGGGCGGCGAGGATCCTACATTCATCGCCCGACGCATGGTGATCTTTGCCTCCGAAGACATCGGGAATGCCGACCCTCTGGCGCTAGTTGTGGCCACGGCCGTGTTTCAGGCGGTGGAGTCCGTCGGGTTGCCGGAAGCCCAAATCAACCTGGCGCAAGGCACCACCTATCTGGCGTCCCGTCCGAAAGACAATGCATCCTACGCCGGGCTGCTTGAAGCCCTGCAGGATGCTCGGACATTCGGGAACCTGGAGGTGCCGCTTCATCTGCGCAATGCGGTCACATCGCTCATGCGGGATCTGGGGTATGGCCAGGGGTATCGGTATGTTCACGATGACCCCTCGGCGCGGTTGGAGCAGACCCATCTCCCCGAGCATCTCCGTGGCAAGCACTACTACCGCCCGAAAACTCGGTAAGGCGGGGCGTCGTCTAGCCTGTGGACAAACTCATCAGTTGGGCTATACTTCTGAGTGAGACGAAGAACGAGGGGGGACGAGTCAGATGGAAGCACCGGGCAAGTCGGATGATCGCCGCCGACACCACCGCACCACCCTGATCGGCTCTGCGCTGATTGCGCGAGGGCGCGGTACGGGGCGGGCCCTCACCGCGGTGCTGGACAATGCGAATCGGCTTGGAGCAGGGCTGCATGCCAAGGAGCCGGTAGAGGTCAACGAGGCTGTGACGGTCACCTTCGCTTTTTTGGATCAACATGGGAAGGAACAGCAGGAGAAGGTTTCGGGAAGGGTAGCCTGGGTCAAGCCGTGGGAGAAGGGCTTCCTGATAGGAGTCGTGTGGGACCAGATCGTGACGAGCGAGAAAAATCCCTGGCTCTTTTTGTACCTGGACGAGATGCTCAAGGAAACGGCCTAGCCTTCAACCTCCAGTTTCTGCTTGAGGCCTTCCAGTTCCTGAGATAGATCCGCCCACCGCGCCGTCAGCCGTTCCAGGTCTTTGTTCCAGCGTTCCTGCTCCAGATGCAGGTCGTGCCAACGGGAGAAATCCTGGTAGAGGACTGGATCGGCCAGTTCCTGGTCCCGGGCACGAATGCGTGATTCAAGCTCGGCGATTTCAGCTTCTGCGCGACTCACCTGTTTCCCGAGGCGAGCCTGGCTCTTGACCAGCTCGCGCCTGTCCTGACCTTTGCCTTTCGACGGTGGAGATGCCGGAGCAACCTTCGGGAGTCTGGGATTCTGCGACGCCAATTCCTCGGTTGATTCCTTAATCGACTCCAGCTCTTGCGCCCGTTTCCACAAATAGTATTGGTAGTCACCGAAATAGTCTCGGGCCTTGGCGTCCTCGATCTCCACGACGCGCGTGGCGACGCGGCTGAGAAATGTTGGGTCATGGGAGATAAAGACAATCGTGCCGGGGAAGTCAGTCAGCGCGTCGGTGAGCACATCTACGGACGCGGGGTCCAAATGGTTCGTCGGCTCATCCAGCAGCAGGGTGTTGGCTGGTTCGACCAACATCCGGGCGAGGGCCACCCGGTTGCGCTCCCCACCACTGAGCGCCTTGATCGGCTTCTTTTGATCCGGACCGGAGAACAAAAACGCCCCTGCGAGGCCTCGCAGAAAGTTCATCTCGGCCTGCTGGGACACTTCAGCAAGCGAGTCCAGAATCGTGTGCTCCGGGTTGAGGGTCTCGGCCTGGTGCTGGGCGAAGTAGTGGAGGGTCACACCGTGCCCCACGGTTCTGGCGCCCTTCTCGAAGGGCAGCACCCCGGCTAGGAGTTTCAATAACGTGCTTTTGCCGGCTCCATTCTCTCCCACCAGCGCCACTCGCTGCCCCCGCTCCACCGTGAAATCCAGCGAGGTATAGACCACGGTGGTCCCGTAGCTCTTGGCAACGCCACGCAACTCGAAGATCTGCCGGCCGCTGGACGCGGGGACGGGGAATTTGAACCGCACGCGTTTGGAATCTCGCGTTCGCTCGATGCGTTTGATCTTTTCCAATTGCTTGAGGCGGGACTGCACCTGGCTGGCCTTGTTGGCCTGGTACCGGAATCGGTCCACGAATTTCTGGACTCGAGCGATTTCTTTTTCCTGGCGCGTGGCCGCCGCTTCCTGCTGGACGTCGCGCGCCGTGCGCCACTCCAAGAATGTGGAGTAATTGCCGCGGCATTGCTGGATCGTATGGTGGCGGATCTCCCAAATATGGGTCACCACGCGGTCCAGGAATCCGGTGTCGTGGCTGATGACCAGGATCGTCATGCCTGACTGCAACACGAACTGTTCGAACCAGGCCTGAGTCGGCTTGTCCAGGTGGTTCGTCGGCTCGTCCAGCAGCAGGACATCGGGATTCGACAGCAGGAGGTGCGCGAGCGCGACCCGCATCCGGTAGCCGCCCGAGAGGGTCTCCACCGGCCGGCTGAAATCCTGTTGCGCAAACCCCAGTCCTGAGAGGATGCGTTTGGCTTCGTGTTCCGGGTACAGGTTCTGATGCGCTGCATCCAAGACGGTTTTGCCGGAGAGGGTTTCGAGTTCCTGTGGCAAGTACCCGAGGCGCAGCCGCGGGCGTTTGCGGATGGTGCCCTTGTCCGGTGAGTCTTCACCCAGAATCATACGAAGAAGGGTGGTCTTACCCGCGCCATTGGGACCGACAAGCCCGACCCTCGTCCCAGGACGCAGGTGAGCGGACGCCTCTCTGAAAAGGATACGGGCGGCAAACTGCTTGCTGATGGATTCGATTTGGAGCATGTCAACCTTAGGCGAGGGGCACGTGGCGATAGGCTAGTGGTTTGGATGAAGGAAGAGTAAGGAAAAGATAACCGCGTGACAACAAGGATTGGGTAGAGGACGAATTCTCTTGCCTATAGCCTATAGCCCTTAGCCTCTCGCCTGTGAAATTTGGTGGAGCTGGCCGGGATTGAACCGGCGACCTCGTGAATGCCATTCACGCGCGCTCCCAACTGCGCCACAGCCCCAACCCCCTCTAGTATCAGGCCGATCGCAAACGGGATCGGCACCGTCGCGACTCTATCATGCAGTCTGCGGGCAGTCAAGAATCGGACCGGCCCAGTATCGGCTTGACAAACAGGGGAGGGCGTCCTAGGATGAAGCCCTCGCGGCTCTGATCTCACTTTGGGTCAGGGCCATTTTTTTGCATGACCGTGGACAACAGGTTGATCGGGCGATGGGCAATCTGGTCGTGGTCGGGACACAGTGGGGCGATGAAGGCAAGGGGAAAATTGTAGACATCCTTGCGCGTGCCGCCGACGTCATCGTGCGCTATCAAGGAGGGTCTAACGCGGGCCACACCGTCGTCAACGATCGCGATACCTTCGTGTTCCACTTGATCCCCTCGGGAATTCTGCACCGAGGGAAACTTTGTGTGATCGGAAACGGGGTGGTGGTGGACCCGGAGGCCCTGATCGAAGAGATGGATCGTCTCCAGGCGAAGGGCGTGAAGATCGGGAAGAACTTCGTTATCAGCCACAGAGCCCACCTCATCATGCCCTATCACAAGGCGATCGAGAAGGCGAGCGAACAATCCAAGGGCTCTCGACGGATCGGGACGACTGGACGAGGCATTGGCCCGTCCTATGCCGACAAGATGGCGCGTATCGGCATCCGTGCGGGGGATTTGCTGAATCCGCCGCTGTTCCGGCGGAAGCTGGAAGAGAACCTTGCCGAGATTAACAGTTTCCTCGACCGGCTGTACGGCGTCCCCGGCTTTCAAGTTGAAAAAGTGTTCCAGCAGTACATGGGCTATGCGGAGCGGCTCAAGGACTCTATCGCCGATGCCGCAGCGTTGCTGAACAAGGCCATCGAGGACGGGCGTCACGTGCTGTTCGAGGGGGCCCAGGGCACGCACCTCGACGTGGATTTCGGCACCTATCCCTACGTCACGTCCTCCAGCGCTGCCGCTGGG
>JAHWYE010000331.1 GCA_020028195.1 Nitrospirota bacterium | reverse complement strand
TGCCTTACAGGCTCGACTCAAATGGCCTAACGACATCATCATCGGGCAGCGTAAGCTAGGCGGGGTACTCTGCGAGAGCAGCGGCTCCCAGACACAAGGCACGTTCGTGGTGGTGGGGATCGGGATCAACGTGAACAGCGCGCAAGACGCTTTTCCAGACGACCTCCGCGACCTCGCTACCTCACTCGCAGCCGAGGCCGGTCACCCTTTTGACCGAGCCGCACTCTTAGCCTCCCTGTTGTTGGAGTTGGAGCGCTCTGAAGGTCTCCTCTTGGGACAATCCGTTGATTTGAAGCACGAATACATGAGGTTATGTTCCACGCTCGGCCGCCACGTGCAAATCAGCCTGGCCGACGGGGAGATCGTGGAAGGGCGAGCCGATTCGATCAACCCTGACGGCTCATTGAGAATCATCCGGAACGGAGCGAACGCCGGAACCATACTTGATCTTCGAGCTGGAGACGTGACCCATCTACGCTAACTCAGATGCTGCTTGCCATCGACATTGGAAACTCCAACATGGTCTGGGGGATCTTCGAGATCCACACTTTGAAACAACACTGGCGGCTGAATACCGATCCCGCCAGAACCTCTGATGAGCATGGAAAGATTTTCGAGAGCCTGCTCCGCGCCTCTGGGATCGGCCCGGATCAGGTCACCGGTGTGATCCTCTCCAGCGTGGTGCCGGCTCTGACCCCTGCCATCGAGCAGATGTCGGAGACATTGTTCCACCACAAGGCGCTTCTGGTATCTCCCGATCTTGATACCGGTCTCAAGCTCTCGTATACCAATCCCCGTGAGCTCGGAAGCGATCGACTGGTCAACGCTGCCGCAGCCTATGCGCGATACAAGTGCGCGCTCATCATCATTGATCTGGGAACCGCGACCACATTCTGTGCGATCACTCAGGCTGGAGAGTACCTCGGGGGTGTCATCGCGCCTGGCCTGGGTATTGCCGCCGATGCCCTGTTTTCCCGGACAGCCAAACTGCCTAAGGTCGATCTGGTTCGTCCCAAGACGGTTATCGGGAAGGATACAGTCAGCAGCATCCAGTCAGGGCTCATCTTCGGGTACGCCGGACTTGTCGATGAAATTGTGGTCCGGATGCAGCAGGAGCTCGAGGAGAAAGCCAGGGTGATCGCGACCGGTGGTCTATCATCAGTGATCGCCCCAGAGTCCCGTACAATCCAAGAGGTGAGCCCTTTCCTAACGCTGGAAGGGTTGGAATGGCTCTACCGCCGGACGCGCGGTGACGGCTAGGCTCCCGAATTGCTTCTTCCTGTTCCCTCCAACCGCTTGAGGTTTCTCTTCAACAAAAGTGAGCTAACCGGTTGACTTTAGAACTCCCGGTGGCTATCTAACCCCCTAATAGGTTTGCATTGTGAACGAAAAAGACGAAATTCAAAATACAATCAGTGAGTTAGGCCGGGCATCATCTGAATCCAAGGAAGGGCCGGATTCCACAGGCACTGAACCAGGATCATTGGATGAGATCAAGGCGCTTCAGGACAAATACCTTCGGTTGGCAGCCGAGTTCGACAACTACAAGCGATTGTCGCTGCGAGAACAACGCGACTCTGCGCGCTTTGCGAACGAGGGCCTCCTCAAGGAATTGCTCCCGATCCTTGATAACCTTGAACGTGCGGTTCGGTCTTCAAAGGAAAAACAGAGGCGTGACGGACTCATCCAAGGAGTGGAACTTACGTTGAAGCAGTTCATGGAAACCCTGGCAAAGTTTGGCGTTCGTCCGATCGCCAGCGTCGGCCAGGCCTTTGATCCCTCCCGTCATGAGGCAGTGGCTCGCGTGGAATCGAACACCGTCCCGGCCGGCTCAGTGGTTGATGAATTTCAGCGGGGATACTATTTGCATGACCGAATCTTACGGCCAGCCATGGTCACGGTCTCGGCAAACGAGCAAGCAGACCAGGGAACGGCCTCCGAAGGACCTCAAGAGTCATCGAGTGGCGCCCCGAACTAACCTCATGCGTTTTGAGGAAGGAGAGCACACATGGGAAAGGTCATAGGCATTGATCTCGGGACAACCAATTCGTGCGTCGCCATCATGAGCGGTGGGGACCCTGTGGTCATCGCCAATGCGGAAGGCAGCCGGACGACTCCTTCCGTGGTTGCGGTCACGGACAAAGGGGAACGGCTCATCGGTCAAATCGCCAAACGCCAGGCGATCACGAACCCGGAAAACACGATCTATTCGATCAAGCGGCTCATGGGTCGCAAATACAACAGCCGGCAGGTTCAAGAAGCGATCAAGCGCTTGCCCTACAAGGTGGTCGAGGCTAGTAACGGCGACGCCCACGTCGAGATCCGCGGGAAGCGGTACAGCCCGGCAGAGGTATCTGCGATGATTCTCCAGAAGATGAAGCAAACCGCAGAGGACTACCTGGGTGAAAAAGTGACCGAAGCGGTCATCACCGTGCCGGCTTACTTTGATGACAGCCAGCGCCAGGCCACCAAGGATGCAGGACAGATCGCGGGCCTCAACGTCCTCCGCATTATCAACGAACCAACCGCGGCCTCGCTGGCCTATGGACTCGACAAGAAGAAGGACGAACGGATCGCTGTCTATGACCTCGGTGGCGGAACATTTGATATTTCAATCCTTGAGATTGGAGAAGGCGTGTTCGAGGTGAAATCCACCAACGGGGATACCTTCCTTGGGGGAGATGACTTCGATCTGCGGATCATGGACTGGCTGGTGGACGAGTTCAGGAAAGATCAGGGTATTGACCTTCGCAAGGACCGGATGGCCTTGCAGCGTCTCAAGGAAGCGGCAGAACGAGCCAAGATCGAATTGTCCTCTTCGCAGGAGAGTGAGATTAACCTCCCGTTCATCACCGCGGATGCCAACGGACCGAAGCACCTGGTGATAAAACTCACTCGCGC
>JAHWYE010000330.1 GCA_020028195.1 Nitrospirota bacterium | reverse complement strand
GAGGGTCAAACTATTGGAAGGCAGTGGCAATACAGCGCTTGAATCACTTGATGACCAGGACCGTGCAACGCTAGAGCTCTGTTCGAAATTAGCGCATCATCACATTGCCCTTGCTGCTCCAGTAGTAGTACAGGGAAATGTTCGGATAAATCGCCGCAAGGTTGTTCTGCCCCGCTATGGTGAACTGCACGCCTGCCGCTCCCACCAACTGTGACCCGGAGGAACTCTTGGTAAACTTATACTGGATGGCTGGCTCAATGCCGAACAAGGTGGAGCTGCTGGGGTTAACGTTCACAGCATGCCCGTCCAGCCGACGTGGAATGACGTGAAGCGTGAGAAATTCCAGGTTGTATCCGAAGCCCCGGTCGTCATCCAGGATGTGCTCGATGATGAAGCGCGTGTTCACGATATCGCCCCCATAGGTGGTCATACCGTCTTTGTTGCCTGGCGTGTCGTAGGTGTAGAACAGGCCGCCGCTCAGCCGGAAGGGTCGAAGGTTCTTCCGCAACAGCACGCCCTCGGTAAACGAGAGCGCCCCGAAGCGTGTGGCCGGCAGGCGTCCTAGCGGCGAAAACCCACCGGGCACGGAGCGTGTGCCGGCCCAGTCACTAGTGGGCAGGCTGATTTGGTTATAGATCGTCATCGAGGGACGCCAAGAGTCTGGATTCTGCACGATCGGGCGATATTTCAAGTAGATCGCGGTGTCACCCAGGCCGAGCTCGCTGTCTTGTGTACGTTCACCCGTGCTGTTCACTTGGCTGGCCTGCCACCAGATCGCCGTGGGGGCGACATTGATTTCCAGGTGGTCAGTCATGCCGTACCCCACGAGCAGAAACGGCGCCACTGCATCGAGATGAGTCGGGGAATCTGACCGGTCGGTGGTCAACTTATTGCCGAAACTCAAATGGCCGGTTTCGCCGAACACAAAGAACTGTGACAGGAACTGCCCCTTGGGAGAGATGTCCACGCTGGTGAGCAGGATCGGCCCGTTGGCCATTGGGTTCCAACTGCGCCGGTAGTTCTGAATTTCCTCGTCGGTCGGAGTCCATTTCCAGGTGAAGGGATTCCACCGCGATCGTTCCTCACTCTTTTCTTCCGCCCATAGGGGCAGCGGTATCAATGCGATCACCAAGAGGACGGCACAGCTCCACGGTATCTGCATCCTCCCCTCCTCTACAGTCCAGGCACGAACAGGGCACAGGCCAAAAAAAACTCCTGCCCGCGGCTTGCGCAGGCAGGAGCCCTTGTGTCCACAAAAAAACTCCTACCACGCGCTATGCTGGTAGGAGTCATCAGCCGGGGCGGTTCAACGCCTCCGGCGGTTTAGGTGAACTCCATCACCCTTGTATCGTGAGACTAGCCAACTAATACACTTGATCGAACAGCTTGTCAATCATCCCAAGTTTCACTGGCTGGTCGCCTGAGTTGAATTAGGACTGGACAATCCGGAGGTGGTTTGGCCGTCAGGCACCACCGTAAAGCGCATCGTGCCCACGAGGCTGATCTCATTGACCTTCCAGCCGATGTGGATTTCGATCTTGTACTTGCCGGGTTTCCAGCCCCCTTGGGGCGCGCGCAGCTTCACATAGCCGCTCTCGTCCTCGAGAGCCAGGTACATCGTGTCCTGGGCGATCACGGTCTTGGGGTCCAGCCCCTCGACGTGCTCGGGAAAGCAGAGCCCGAACACCTGAAAGGATTCGTAATGTTGATGCACCTGAAAGACGGCGAACACGGCGGGGGAATCGGGGCGGAAAATCTCGGTCGGCCCAGCCGGGACCATCTCGTGGGTTCGGCGAAACCCCATCTCTTCTTCGAACCCCTGAGCTAACTGGATGGAGCGAAAGATGCCTTCCGGCGGGGCATCGAAGTTATAGGGTCGGACATCTTCCTGCCGATTTTGAAAGTCCGGGATCGGCACGTTTCGCGTAAACGGGAACTCGTCGGCGAGACTTTCGCCGATTGACAGAGTTCCAGCTACCATGGTGGCCAGGAAAACGGGCCACCATGGTAGACGCGGCACGATGCCTCGGTCCATGTACCTTTGGTACACCCTTGCCTGACTACCTGTCAATACATCCATAGGCTAGGAGCGATAGGCGAGGGGCTATAGGAGGGAATAAATGTGGAGATCAGCCCATCGCCCCTTGCCTTGGGCCTATCGCCTACCATGAGGCTGGTTGCGGGCACGTCCGGGGTTTGCTAAAATCCGCTTCCCTTTGCAGAGGCTAGAGTCGGGAGACAAGGGACAGAGGTATTTGACCGCTATGCTGAAAGATCCAGACGCCCTCCCGCAGCTCATCGGAGAGTTTCGACCGATTGATGAGTGGCAGGGGAACATCAATCGGATCTTTTACGGGCTCCGAGGCGGCCGCCTCCGTGAGTATTATCAAACCTTCGCGGCGGCGGATTACCGGCTCGCGCATGCACTGGCCGCCGACTATTTTTATCGCGTGATCAAGCGCGATCAGGCTCGCGGCGGCCAGCAGGTTAAGGCTGAGGTTGAGGTTAAGGGTGGTCAGAAAGAGTCTGGCCATAAGCCTCAACCTGAATCTCAACCTACTTTGACTGTCATGGAGTGGGGCTGTGGCAACGGGAATCTGGCCGCCTGCTTTCTAAGCCATCTGAAGCGACTCGACAAGGATGGGAACGTCTATCCACGGGTGCGGTATGTCCTGGTGGATAACCAGCTGGCGGCGCTGGAAACAGCCCGGATCCTCTGTAACGAGCTCTGGAATGACCTCTCAACGAAGCTGATGCTCAAGAAGGAGGGCGAGGTCGAGGAAGAATATGTCCGTCCCAACCTGAGCGAGACCAAGTATGAAGCCATTGCCGACTGGCCCGGTTTTATCCGAGCCTTTGAGGCGAAAGACCTCGACGCGCTGAAGGGCTTCCCTCCCTTCCTGGAAGACATTATTTGGGAGCGGGAGTACCGCAAAACCGACTGGAAAGAGGTCCCCTACCGGAAGACCATCACGGAATTTCTTAAACGGATTGAGGA
>JAHWYE010000082.1 GCA_020028195.1 Nitrospirota bacterium | reverse complement strand
CACAGTCCTTCCGTGAGCAGAAGGTCGGTGCCAAGATTCTCTTGAAGGAAGTCAAAGACCCTCAGCGCTTCGGGGTGCCAGTGCTGGAACGAGACAAGGTAATCAAGATCGAGGAAAAGCCCAAGCAGCCGCGCTCTCCTTATGCTGTGACCGGGATTTACTTTTACGACGCTCAGGTTTTTAGCATCATCAAGACCCTGAAGCCATCAGGTCGTGGAGAGCTGGAAATCACGGATGTGAACAACGCGTACATTGAGGAAGGGCAGCTTACGTGGGACATTCTGGACGGATGGTGGACCGACGCGGGGACCATTGAGTCGTTGCATCTTGCGAATCAGCTCGTGTCCCAAACAGGGGCCAATAAGTTAGAAGGTCGAGGTTAAGGCTAAGGTTAGGCGAAAGCGCAGTGACCTTGAGCAGCAAAGCTTATTCATTTTTTTATGAGCTTCAGCTCGTTTGAAGAGATGCCGGTTTGGAGAAAAGGGATGGAACTGGCCCAGAAAATCCATGTTGCAACCGAAGGGCTTCCAAGAAAAGAGGATTATGGGCTGACCTCGCAGATGAGGCGTTCTGCCCTTTCCATACCTGGGAACCTAGCTGAGGGATTCGGGAGGAAACATACCAAGGACAAACTGAACTTTTATTATGCTGCCAGGGGCTCCCTCGCAGAAACCAAGAGCCACCTGCTTTATGGCCAGGGAGTTGGATACTTCAAGGATGCAGACTGTCTTGAATTAAAGGAATCCATCAGTGGCATTTGGCAAGAGCTTAACGCGTTGATACGTTCTTTGCAGAAAAAGTCTTAACCTTAGCCTCAACCTTAACCTATGCGTATTTTAGTGACAGGAGGAGCTGGGTTCATCGGATCACACCTTGTGCGTCGACTGCTCACGGGCGGAGACAACTTTGTGGTGAACCTGGACGCGCTCCGCTATTCCGGGAACCTGGAGAACCTGACCGATGTGGCCGGCCATTCGCGGTATACCTTTGTCCTGGGGGATATTTGTGATGCCACGACGGTTGAGAAGGTGCTCAAGGAACATGGCGTGAAGGTGGTCATCAACTGTGCGGCCGAAACGCACGTGGACCGCTCCATCCTGGACCCGAACAGCTTCGCCAGAACCGATGTGGTCGGCACAGCCGTTCTGCTGGAAGAGGCTCGGAAGGCCGGGGTCGCTCGGTTCCTGCAGGTCAGCACGGATGAGGTCTACGGGAGTGTCGAAACTGGATGGTCAAAAGAAGGAGATCCACTTGCTCCGAGGAGCCCCTATTCAGCCAGCAAAGCTGGGGGGGATTTGCTGGTCAGAAGCTATTGGACGACTTACCGCTTCCCCGTCCTGATCACGAGGGGTAGCAACACCTATGGGCCGAATCAGTACCCTGAGAAGTTCATTCCCCTCTTCGCCACCAACGCGATAGACGATCAGCCGCTTCCACTCTACGGGGACGGTCGCCACCGGCGAGATTGGTTGTCGGTCTTTGACCACTGCCGAGGGATCGAGCATGTGCTGTTTCACGGCGAGCCTGGATGCGTCTATAACATTGGTGGTGGCAACGAGCGGGAGAATATCGCCGTGGCGGAGCTGATCCTGAAAATTCTCGGCAAACCGATGAACCTGATCCGTTTAGTGCAGGATCGCCCAGGGCATGATCGTCGCTATGCGCTGGACTGTGCCCGCTTGCAGGCCTTGGGCTGGGCTCCGACGGTGCTGTTCGAGGACGGTCTGAAGGAAACGGTGGAGTGGTACCGGACCAATCAGACGTGGTGGCGAAAGATTACGTCCGGTGAGTTCAGAACCTATTACGAGCGACTGTATCGTCAGCGGCTACAAGGGGCAGGCTGAGATCGAGGTAAAGGTTGAGGTTAAGGTTTAGGTTTCACTAATCTCAGCCTTGACCCGGCCCTCGCTCAACCTGAGCCTCAACCTTAACCTTTTGAGAGATGCGTATCCTGATCACCGGGGCTAATGGGCAGCTTGGCCATGAACTGCAGCGGGTGCTGAGGGGCCATACGGTCATTCGCGCGGTCCTGCCGGAGTTTGATCTTCTGAAGACTGAGGTGGAGAAGCAGGTCCTGGCCGCCCGTCCTGACACGGTGTTCCATCTCGCGGCTTATACCGATGTGGATGGAGCTGAACGGGAACCGGACAAGGCCATGGCCGTCAACGCCGAAGGAACGGAGCTAGTGGCCAGGGCTGTGGACAAAGCCAGCGCCCGTCTGATCTACCTCTCCACTGATTATGTGTTTGATGGGCGAAAGACCTCGCCCTATGTTGAGACGGACGAGCCCAACCCGTTGAATGCCTATGGCCGTTCCAAGTTAGAGGGAGAGCGACGAGCGCTGGCCTGCTGTCCGAACACACTGATTGTGCGAAGCGCCTGGTTGTATGGGGCTTACGGGAAGAATTTTGTCAACACGATCATGCGATTGGCGTCCGAGAAGCAGGCGCTTCGAGTCGTGGCGGACCAGCGAGGCAGCCCCACGTACGCTGGCGATCTGGCTATGGCTCTTGTCCGTGTACTGGATATGGACTTGCGAGGCGTTGTCCACGCCGCCGGCGCAGGCGACTGTACCAGGAATGAGTTTGCCTGTGCTATCGTCTCGCTGATGAGGGGCACGGTGCCGGTGTACCCATTGACCAGCGCGGAGGCCGGACGTGCGGCGCCTCGCCCGCCCTACTCGGTTCTGGCAAATCGTGTGCTTGCTGAGGCCGGGATCACCTTACCCCATTGGAAGGAGGCCTTGACCCGGTACATGAGTGAACGTAGAAAGGTTAAGGTTGAGGCTAAGGCTGAGTCAGCTTGACAAATTAATGCTGTTTATTTGGCTCAGGAGCTTTTACCCTTAACCTCGACCTTAACCTTAACCTGTAACTATATGAAACGGGCGTTGATCACCGGCATCACCGGTCAGGATGGGTCCTACCTGGCCGAACTGTTGCTGGACAAGGGCTATGAAGTACACGGGATCGTGCGACGGGTAGCGATCGAGGATCCGGAGCACCGACTCTGGCGCCTCCTGCCTTTTAAGGATCGCCTCCATCTTCACGCGGCTTCCTTGGAAAGCCTGCCCAGTATCTACCGCGTCTTGCAATCCGTGAAGCCGGACGAGTGCTATCACCTGGCCGCACAAAGCTTTGTCGCCTATTCCTTTGAAGATGAGTTCTCGACACTCAATGCCAATATCAACGGCACGCACCATGTCCTAGCCGCGCTTCGGGACTGTGCACCCGACTGTCGGTTTTACTTCGCCGCATCCAGCGAGATGTTTGGAAAAGTAGCCAAGACGCCCCAAACTGAATCGACCCCCTTCTATCCTCGTTCCGCCTACGGCATCTCGAAAGTGGCGGGGTTTGATCTGACCAGAAACTACCGGGAGGCCTACGGCATCAAGGCCGCTTCAGGCATTCTGTACAATCATGAATCACCTCGCCGTGGGTTCGAGTTTGTCACCAGGAAGATTACGTCCTACGCCGCACGGATCAAGCTCGGTCTGGCCAAGGAGGTGAGACTCGGGAACCTCGAGGCTCGCCGAGACTGGGGCCATGCCCGCGAATACGTCCGCGCCATGTGGCTCATGCTTCAACAGGATGAGCCGGATGACTATGTTATTGCGACCGGGGAGCAACACACGGTACGGGAGTTCGCTGAGACGGCCTTCTCACATCTTGGCCTCGACTATCGGAGTCATGTAGGGCTTGACCCTCAGCTTCTACGACCGGCCGAGGTCGAGACCCTCTTAGGCGATGCAACCAGAGCGAGGCAGAAGCTGGGTTGGTCCTGCCAGGTGACCTTTAAAGAGTTGGTTCACGAGATGGTCGAGGCAGACCTGCGGCTGTTCGGCGGGTCTCGATGAGACGGAGAGTGAGCCGGTGATTGCGAGGAAGAAGGGACGACCGACTGCTGCCAGCGGGTCTCTTTCGCGCGCGTTGAAACGTGTACGTCTGTTCGCGACAGACGTGGATGGTGTCTTGACGGACGCGGGGATGTATTATTCCGAATCGGGCGACGAGTTAAAAAAATTCAACACTCGGGATGGGATGGGCATCAAACTGCTGCAGCGCGCCGGATTGATCACGGCGCTTATCACGATGGAGGAAACCAAACTCGTCACCCGCCGAGGCGAAAAGCTTGCGATTCCCGAGGTGCACCAGGGGGCTCGGGACAAGCTGGCGGTCCTACGCGACCTCGTGGCCAGGCATGGCCTGACGCTTCAGGAAGTGGCCTTTATGGGCGACGACGTGAACGATCTTGGGGCGCTGCAAGCGGTCGGCTTCTCCGCCGCGCCGGCTGACGCGATGCCGCCCGTTTTAGAGGTGGTGGACTACGTCTGCCGTAAGAGCGGAGGGGAGGGAGCGGTGCGTGAGGTGGTTGATCTGATCTTGGCGGCACAGACCGCCAATCCCGTTAAACGTTAATCGTTCAACGCCAAACGGGCTGAGTGATTAGCAAACCTGGTAACTCTACGGGTAACGATTAACGAATACCGATTCACGATGAATCCCCATCTCTACGCAGTCATCTTGGCTGGAGGAAGCGGGACTCGCTTCTGGCCTCTGAGCCGCCATCTGTATCCCAAGCAACTGCTTCGGATCTTGGGGGAAAAGACCCTGATTCAGCAGACGATGTACCGGGTTCTTCATTGTGTGCCGCCCAGCCAGGTTCTCATTTCAACCAATCCCGCGCAGGCCGACTCGATCCGGTTCCAACTGCGCGAATGGAAGGATGAGCTCAGCCACAACTTCGTCATTGAGCCGGAAGGACGGAATACTGCTCCGGCAATCGCCCTGACGGCGATCGAGTTAGTCAGGCGTGACCCCCAAGCGGTGATGTTGATTCTGCCAGCCGACCATGTCATCAAAGGCGACAGGAATTTTCAGGCCGCTGTGGCGCTCGGGGCGGATCTGGCGACGGAGGGGTACCTGATCACGTTCGGCGTCAAGCCGGTCAGACCAGAGACCGGCTATGGCTACATTCAGCCGAATCTACGCGCTCGATTGGCATCGCGGGGTGGGCTCAAGGGCTACCCTGTTGCTCGATTTGTTGAGAAGCCGGATGCTAAGACGGCCGCCCGCTACCTGCGATCGGGGAACTATTATTGGAACAGCGGGATCTTTGTCTGGCGCGCCTCCGCCATTCTGGAAGAGCTGATGCGCCACCAGCCTGCCTTGGCTCGTGGGATGAAAAAGATCGGAGCGCTGCAGAAGTCCGAGGCAGGCGGCAGCGCAGTGGCACAAGTGTACCGACGGTTAACACCCGTCTCGATTGATCATGGGGTGATGGAACAGTCTTCCCGTGCCGCTGTGATCCCGGTGGACTTTGCCTGGTCCGATGTCGGTAGTTGGAGTAGTCTGGAGGAAGTCGCGCCCCGCAACGACTCAGGCAACGTCGTCAGTGGGCGAGTCGTGGACCTGGACAGCCGGGACTCGATTCTGTACGCAGACCGGCGATTGGTTGCCACGATCGGCTTGTCCGGCATGGTCGTCGTGGACACTCCTGATGCCACGCTGATTTGTCCGAAGGCCCGCAGCCAGGACGTGAAAAAGGTGGTGGAGATCCTGAAGCAGCAGGGTGCGCCGGAGCATTTGGAGCATCTAACTGTGTTCCGGCCCTGGGGCTCTTACACGGTGCTGGAGGAGGGGCCTGGCTATAAGGTCAAGCGGGTGACGGTGAACCCTGGCGGCCGACTCTCGTTGCAACTGCACCATCAACGCAGCGAGCACTGGGTTATCATTGCAGGGACGGCTCGTGTAACATGCGGGGAGCGGGTCTTTGATCTGGGGGTCGGCCAGAATACCGGGATACCGAAAGAGACTCCACACCGGTTGGAGAACCCAGGCTCAGAGACACTACACATTATCGAAGTCCAGAACGGACCGTACCTCGGCGAGGACGACATCGTTCGGTTTCAGGATGACTATGGGCGCGGCGTGAATACGCCGCGCAGTCCGAAAGTCTGAAGGTCTAAAAGTCAGTTAGGTCGAAGACTTTATGACTTTCGACTTTTCGACTGGCACACGCGATGGCACTCTTTCGCGAATATGATATCCGCGGCATTGTCGGCAAGGAGCTAACGGACGAGGTGGCCGAGCAGATCGGCAGGGCCTTCGCGACTATCGGGCGAGAACAAGGCATGAAAACGGTCAGCGTCGGCCGTGACGGGCGATCCAGCTCGCCGGCCTTACGCGATCGCCTGATCCGCGGACTCACGACCGGTGGTCTGAACGTCCTTGACATCGGGGTCTGTCCGACGCCCGTGCTGTACTTCTCGCTCTTTCAGCTTTCGGTTGACGGAGGAGTGATGATCACCGGCAGCCACAATGCCGCCGAGTACAACGGGTTCAAACTCTGTGTGGGAAAAGAGGCGCTGCACGGAGAAGAGATTCAGCACCTGAGGAAGGTCATAGAGGGCGGCCGGTTCTCCACCGGCTCAGGGACCGTAATCGATAGACCTCTCCTGAAGGACTATCTGGCCTATCTGAAGCGGAACTTTTCGTCCGTGAAGGGCGAGCGTCTCCACGTCGTGATTGATTGTGGCAACGGTGCCGCCTCGCTGGCCGCCAAGCAAGCGCTTGAACAGATGGGCTGCAGCGTGACCGGACTCTACTGCGAGTTGGACGGCCGGTTCCCCAACCACCATCCTGACCCAACCGTCGTGGAGAATCTCCAGGATCTGATCAAGGTCGTGAAAACAACCGGTGCGGACGTAGGGATCGGCTATGACGGCGATGCGGACCGGATCGGGGCGGTGGATGAGCAGGGGAACATTTTATGGGGTGATCGGCTGCTGGTCATCTATTCTCGCGATATTCTCGCAGACCGGCCCCAGAGCACCATCATCTCAGAGGTGAAGGCCTCCCAGAGCCTCTATGATGACATCGAGCGGCATGGAGGACGACCCATCATGTGGAAGACCGGCCATTCCCTGATCAAAGCCAAGATGAAGGCTGAATCGGCAGTCCTGGCCGGCGAGATGTCCGGCCACATGTTCTTCGCGGACCGGTATTTCGGCTATGACGACGCGATCTATGCCTCCTGCAGACTGATCGAGATCCTGGCCAAGACCGGGAAGCCGCTTTCGACTCTGGTGGAAGACCTGCCGACTACCTCCGTG
>JAHWYE010000081.1 GCA_020028195.1 Nitrospirota bacterium | reverse complement strand
GAATCAGCTATATTCGCCAGGAGCACCGCGGGCTGGCCGCAGCGAGAAACACGGGAATTCGGGCGGCGCGCGGCCGGTACGTTGCCTTCCTCGACTCCGACGACCTCTGGTTGCCCGACAAGGTGTCGATGCAGATCGCTCGGCTGGATGGCGAGCCAGCGATTGGGCTCGTGTATTGCGAGGCTGCCCTGTTCAACGAGGCGTCTCCGCCGACGGTGATCCTCCACAGCCATTGGGCCCATCATCCCTCTGGGAGGGTCTTGCCGTGGCTCGTCCGACAGAACGTCGTCCCCTCGCCCACGCCTATGGTGAGACGGGAGTTGTTCGACCGGGTAGGACCGTTCGACGAGACCTTGAGCGCGTGTGAGGACTGGGACTTGTGGATCAGGATCGCGCGAGTGAGCGAGTTCGCCTATGTGGATCGGGTGTTGGCCAAGTATCGGATGCACTACGACTGCAGCAAAGCTGTGCGCGAACTGGGCTTGCCACAGAACCCAGTCGAACTTGCGCTGGAGAAAGCCGTGCGGTGGTTCCGCGCCCACGGCTACGCTTAAGGGCCTGAATAGGACGGCGTATCGAGCGGAGGTGCAGGCTGCTTCTTATCCGACCACAGCCCAGCTAGGCTTCTATCAATCGCGTGGCAGGGAACGGAATGACTGAGCGCCCCTTGATGAATGGTCTGCTTCGGGTTCGGGCATCACGAATTCAGGTCGCCGAGCCCACCAACGACACGAAGGCCTCTTTCTCGTCGTCGTAGGCCAAGACGTCTCCGCCTCCAGAGATGGCAAAACACGCGCGAATCGCGTTCCTGGCATCACGCACGAACTTCGTGCTGTCCTTCCCGATGCTCTGTTGTATGGCGACGGCGAGCCATTACCCGATGTCCCGCTGGCTTTGGGCGGTTCCGGTTATCACAAGCTCACTGACGCTGCGTATATTACTAAGGGGAGCTGGGCGGCGGTCTCCTGGGACCCGCCGCCAGCCATCTAACCGAGCACCTATGGCTTGCGCCTGGAGTCCCCCTGCATTGACCTGTCTCCGGCGTGACCTCCAGCGCTATGACTGAAATTCCAGCAAGGAAACGAACCGGTCTTCCTTATGATCATAGGCCCACATGTGTCCTGTGTGTATCGAGTAGACCCATCCATGGAGTTCAATCGATCCGCTGCGAAGTTTGGATGCTACGAGAGGATGCGTCCACAGATGGGTGAGCTGCATTCGCACATTTTCCTGGATTGTGGCGATGAGGAGTTCTTCTCCTTTTAGGTGCGAGTAGTTTTCCTTGATGACTCGGCGCGTGGCTTCGGCCTGAAGCAACCACTCCTTGACCGAAGGCAGGTCCGCGACCTTGTCCGGTTCGAGGATCGCTTTCACGACTCCACAATCAGTATGCCCGCACAGAATCACGTTCCGTACTCCGAGTACCCCGATCGCGTATTCGATCGTGGCGGTGGTTCCTCCGATCTGTGAGCCATAGGGAGGCACGAGATTACCCGCATTGCGCAAAATAAACAGCTCGCCGGGGTCTGTTTGCGTTAGCATGCTGGGGTCGATGCGTGAGTCGGAGCAGGTGATAAACAGCGCCCGGGGGTGTTGATCGCGCGCGAGTCGAGTGAACAATTCTCTTTTCGCGCTGAACACTTCCGATTGGAATTTTTTGAATCCTTCGATCAACGTCTTCATGGCGACAGACTCCAGGTTGAATGTGGACCCCGTCTCGGCAGGCTCGCCTCGCAGGAGCGGCAGAGACGGGACGGTGTGGTTCTTGTTATGAAATGGCGACGTCCAAGTCCCGGTCCAGGGCAAAGACGATGACGCGTTCGCCGATCTGAGCGTCAATATCCGTGAACAATCCCGTGACCTTGACGCCCGTGATGTTGGTTATTTCGCCGCAGAGATTTTCTCGGCCTTGCGCGATGAGGTTCTGTCGCATGCGTTTGACCATTTCGACCCCGTCAGCATTGTTTGCGAGTTGGCGTTCAGCCTGCGTGAGGACCCCTTTGAGCCTGACCAGGATCACATCCCGGAGAATGAATGCCCGGACGTCCGTTGGTCCACGACCCATGAATTCCTGTTCAAATTTGATGATCGCATTGCGGATCGCTGTTTCCATCTCGCCCTTGGTTTGTCCATTTCCCACGGATCGCTCCTTCGAATGAGTCCAAAGACCTATGACGTTGAGCCTTGTAGTCTGTTGAGCAACGGCGCCGTTCATGGTATGAAAGCCGCCGGTTGATTGCAACTAGGAGGGTGCCGCTCGTCCCGCGCTTCGGTCAAGACGGACGGAACCTTCTCATGAATAGGGGCCTGTAGGGCGCCCGGCTTTCTCATCTGACGAGAGCCGGAGCAGTACAAGCCAGCCGACGTTCGTTCGGTACATCCGAACGAAGGGGCTGGCTTTTTTGTGCGTGAACGGGGCTTTGAATTGGGTGTATGGTGATGGCGCGTGTCGCCTTCTGCGTTGCGAAGAGTGTGAGGTAAGGCATGTGGTCTTACGTGATCCTCGTGCCTCTGCTCCCTCTGCTGGCCGCGATCGTGATCGGGGTCGCCGGGTGCAGCCTGCGCGAACGGAGTGCCAAGGCCGGAGTGCTGCCTATCATCACGGCGTTCCTTGGGGCCGTCGTGACGTTAGTGCTGGTTTCCTCGAAGGGACCGATCAGCGTCCGCTTCTATGAGCCGGGATCCGTCGCCAATCTTGCGTTGCCGATGGGCTTTTACATCGACCGTCTCAGCGCGGTCATGATGGTGCTGATCACGGTAGTGAGCACCATCATCTATATCTATTCCATGGGCTACATGTATCAGGATCGCGGCCATAGCCGGTTTCTCGCGCTGCTGGCCTTCACGACCTTTGTCCTGCTTTGCATGGTATCCAGCGCCAACCTCGTGATGCTGTTTGTGTTCTGGCAACTCCTGTCATGGCTGCTCTATCTCCTGGCCCACAATCATACGCATCCGGCCACTCTCGATGGCGCCTTCAAGACCTTCACCCTGTTGCGGGTCGGCGATGTGGCTTTTCTCGCGGGCATCGTCCTGGCCCACGCTTTGTACGGGACGATCGAGTTCCAGGAGCTCTTTGCCCGGGCCGCCGCAACGCCGGTTATCCTCTCGCTGGGGCCGGGGAGCGGGCTGGAGATCAGCGGGGTCACGGCCGTCACGCTGCTCATTTTCATCGGGGCCATGAGTAAGTCCGCCCAGTTTCCGATTCATATCTGGCTTCCGAAGTCCCTGTACGCTCCCACGCCGGTCCATGCCCTCCTGCATGCAGGAATCATCAATGCGGGAGGCTTTCTGTTGAACCGTCTGGCCCCTCTGTATGGTCTGAGTCCCACCACCCTGCACGTGGTCTTTGTCATCGGGGCGCTCACAGCGTTTCTGGGAGCCTGCATGATGCTGACCCAAAATGACATCAAGAAGACGCTCGGGTACTCTACCATCGGGCAGATGGGCTATATGATTATGGAGTGTGGCTTGGGTGCCTTCGCCCTCGCCGTCTTCCATCTCATCGCGCATGGGCTATTTAAGGCCACCGTCTTCTTAAACTGCGGCCACGTGATCCATGCGGCCCGCCAGGAACCGAAGTTCCCTTATAAAGACCAGGCTGCAGATAGGGGGGAGTTCTCGCTCCTCACTTGGCTCACCGGATTTATCGCAACCCTCGTCCTTCCGCTAATCATCCTGCTGGCCGCCCACGGTGTCCTGAGAATACCGTTAAGGGATTCCCAGGGGGCTGTGATCTTTCTATTTTTTAGCTGGGTCACCTCCTCCCAGGCCATCCTGACGCTCACCCGTTTGCGAGCGGTCGCCTTTTGGAAGGTGGCCGTCGCCATGCTCCTGACCCTGCTCTTGGTTATCTTGACCTACTTGCTTGCGGCGGAGAGCTTCACCTACTTCCTGTATCCGGCTCCGGATGAGGTGGCCTCTTACTTCCAGGCGGCTGCTCTGCCTGCCTGGCTGTTTGATTTTCTGGTGGTGGCGACGACCCTGCTCATCATCCTGGGTTGGTTCCTTATCTATGCGCGTGCTCATGTACAAACGATTCGGATCCCCGGCTGGGTCGAGGCGCTGCGGGTCCGCCTGTACGTCCTGTTCATGAACCGGCTCTATGTGGACCTGGTGTATCTCAGGCTCGGCCAAGGGTTGATACGCGTGGCCCATCGCCTAGATAAGCGCGATGTAGGATGGCTGCCGTGATAGAGACATGGACCGATCCGTTGCTGATGTTGGTGGTGACTCCTTTCTTGGGCGCAGCCCCGGGTCTCCTTCTCTGGTCCAAACCCAGGATGCTGAAGGTCTGGGTGCTCTTGGTCACGCTGGCGAGCCTGGTGATGATTATGGGGGTGTCTGGGCGACTAACCGGGCCTGCTGCGGGGATACCATTCCTGTTTCTGCTGCCCGTCGCCGCGTTTCTGTCCCTCTTGGGGCAACCTGCCCAGCAGGAGGGTCGAGTTGCCTGGCTGATGACGTTGATCCTTCTTGGTTTGGGACTTGGCGTTCTCATCAGCCAGAATGGCCTGAAGCTGATACTTCTCTTGAATGTCCTTGGCCTTGTCAGTCTGCTGATCGGCCGGTACAAGAAATTGTCGGGACCCCAATTATGGTGGGCCATAGGCATGTACAGTCTTGGCGTGGTCTGCCTCATGGGTTCTCTGATCGCCGCCCCCCCGGTCTCTTCTATCGCTTTACTGCTGACCTATTCGGTCTTGCTGCCTCTTTTCCCCTTTCACGGGGGATATGTAGGAGCCCTTGTGGGCTTGCCAGGAAATTTGCCCGCCTTTTTGGCATTGTTGCTTCCCAGCATCGGGTTTCATGGCGTGCTCACCTTGATCCCTAGTATGCCGGGTGGGATTGTACAGACGCTGGTCATCCTGGCGCTGCTCGGTGCCCTTTACGGCTCCCTGAAGGCACTGGCTCAGTACCGAGTGGTGTCCCTCCTGGCTTACGCCGGTGTGGCCTTCTTTGCCATCCTGTGGTGGTATCTGGCCACGACCAAGAGCTATTCTCCCCAGGCAGTCATCTACCTCAGTGCCGTGGCGCTCGTCACCGGCGGGCTTCTCCTCGCGTGGCGCGCGGTGCAGGCTCGTTATGGCGATGTGGACTTGCGTGCGATCAGCGGGCTGGCCCATTCCATGCCCCGGTTTGCCACCTTGCTCTCACTCTTGGCGCTCGCTGCCATGGGCCTGCCCCCGTTTGGTGTGTTCTCCGGCTTCATGGGTATGCTCCTCACTCCTTCCCTCCCGTTGTCTGGAGCGCTGCTGATCATCGTGGTCGCCTGGCTCGCCGCCTCCTGGTACTTTCTAAACTGGATGCAACAGCTGCTCTTCGGCCGACACCGGCGGGACCTCCGCCATGAAGATCTCCACCAGACCGAGTTCGCCTCGCTCCTGATACTGGTGTTGATCCTGATGGTCCTGGGTATCGCACCCTCCCGCTTCTTCGAATCCGGGACGCCGAGTCATGGGTACAGCACTGCGATGGAGTCCAAGCTGTGGCACAAATAGAGCCAGCTCCGTACAGCGAAACCCAACGCATGCGGCTTAGAGGGATGATCCGCCTCTCCAGCGAGATCATCGCCCAGTATTGGCCTATGCGCACCTTTGTCCATCACAATCCGCTGCATAGCCTTGAATACCTCCATTTTGAAGAGACCGTTAAGCGGGGGCAGCAATTCTTGGGAGGGACCGGGTATCTCCCCGGTGACGTCTATCGGCGGTACCTCCGCTCGGGCAGGATTCGTCTCCATCATCTCGATGAGGCCCTGAAGCCTCTTGTGCGCGACAAACACGTGGCCCTGGGACCTCGCCGCGTCTCTCACGGTGAAGTCCTTCGAGCCTGCCTGACTCAGGGGATCTGCGCTCCCACCGAGGAGATGTTCGATGCCATGTTGGATTGCGGGCGGGATCAGCATCTTGTCGAGGCGCTGGCAGAACGCCTAACCCCTGTGCTGAAGCCTCAAGATGTTCGGGAGCGGATGGCGACTGCTGTGCATGGGGACCGTGCTGCGTTGGGTCCGGGCGTGACGCTCTCGAGTTGGTGCGACCGTACCCTGGGCACTCAGATCGTCAACCTGATCAATGGAGAATTGATTAAATGGTGTGAGGCATTCTTGGACGAAGGGCATGCCACGTGGCCCATGCCCGGCCGGGAGCAGGGTTTTTATGGAGCGTGGAAATCCCTCGCCGGGCAGGAATGGTCTCCCTACGGGATACCGGACAGTCGCCAAAAAATAGCCCGCCTGCCTGCTCACCCCGAAGATGCGCTGCTCGACAGTCTAACAGCCCTGGCCATCCCCACAGAGTTCTGGCAGGACTATCTCTCCCTCCAGCTTGCGACCCTGTCCGGCTGGACAGGATTTATCAAATGGCGAGCTGAGCAGACAGCCTATGAATGGCAGCAGGCCTATCCTATTGGTCTGGTGAAGTATCTTGCTGTGCGTCTCTGGTATGAGAGGGAGCTCGTCCAAAAAGCCTGCCGAGCGGAACTGGAGATTGAGGGGAGTTACAGCGCGATTTCGACCTATATGCAACGCCACCCCCAATCCTATTTTCTGAGGAGGGAACGGGTCGCTGGGCGCCTGCCGCCGGCCTATGCCGAGCAAGTCGATCGGATGCGGCATGGGAGTTCTATCCATGGGACGGATGAGTGGGATACTCTCGCCGAACGCTACCAGGAAGAAGTCGTGCCTTGTCACAATCAGGCGGCGCGGCGCACGGCAGCCCAACGGCTTCTTGCTCTCGCCACTGCCCTGGGAATTATCCCTACTGTCCTGGTGGAAATACCGCCAGAGGATCTCACGATTCTGCTGGATTGGATGGAGGCCTTTCCAGAATCGGCCCATGGTCCTGTATGGCTCAAGGCGTTCGAGTCGGGCTATCACGAACAACTCTTTGAGAAGCTCATGCGGAATGTGGCCACACAGCCGTCAGCTGTCCATGAGAGCCCGCCGGCGATGCGGCCCCATGCCCAAGCGGTATTTTGTATTGATGTCCGGTCTGAGCCGTTCCGGCGTCACCTAGAAGCCAGCGGGGATTATGAGACCTATGGCTTCGCCGGGTTTTTTGCAGTCTTTATCCGTTACCGGGCCTGGGACAGGGAACATGAAACCGAGCAGTTTCCAGTGATCATGAAGGCCAAGAACACGGTGCGTGA
>JAHWYE010000007.1 GCA_020028195.1 Nitrospirota bacterium | reverse complement strand
CGCTCGCTCCTGGAGCGGAACGATGTGGTCATCGTGTGCTCGGTCTCCTGCATCTATGGGCTGGGCTCGCCGGAGGTCTATCACGGGATGTTGCTGTACCTGGAAGAAGGAATGGAGATCCGGCGTGAGCAGATTCTGTCGAAGCTTGTGGAGATCCAGTATGCGCGCAATGATACCGACTTCCATCGAGGTACGTTCCGGGCTCGTGGGGACGTGATCGAGATCTTTCCGGCTTCGTCAGATGCGATCTCAGTGCGAATCGAACTGTTCGGCGACACAGTGGATGCAATCCATGAAATTGATCCGTTGACGGGAAAGTCCCTGAACCGCCTGCCGAAGGTGCCGATCTATCCGAACACGCACTACCTCATCGCGCCGGACCGGTATGAGCGCGCCCTGAATGGCATCGAAGAGGAGTTGGAGGAGCGCATCTCCTATTTCAAGCAGCGCAACCAGTTGCTGGAAGCCCAGCGGATCGAGCAGCGCACGAAGTTTGACCTGGAGATGATCCGGGCGATGGGCTACTGCCACGGCATCGAGAACTATTCGCGCCATCTTAGCGGGCGGGCCCCAGGCGAGCCGCCGCCGACGCTGCTGGATTATTTTCCCAAAGACTTCCTGTTCATCATTGACGAATCCCATGCGACGATCCCGCAGGTGCAGGGTATGCACGAAGGTGACCGGTCCCGCAAGAAGAGCCTGGTCGAATATGGCTTCCGTTTACCCTCCGCTTTCGACAACCGGCCGCTGACCTTCCACGAGTTCGAGCGGTGCATCAATCAAGTGGTCTATGTGTCCGCCACGCCCGGTCCGTATGAGCTGAAGCACGCCGGGTCGTCCGTGGTGGAGCAGATCATCCGGCCCACGGGTTTGATAGACCCGGTGATCGAGGTTCGTCCGGCGCGCGGGCAGGTGGATGATCTGCTGGGTCAGGTTCGGGCTGAGGCAGCACGCGGGAACCGAGTCCTGGTGACGACGCTGACCAAGCGGATGGCGGAAGACCTCACCGAATATTTTCATGATCTGGGCGTGAGGGTCCGGTACCTGCATTCCGACATCAAGACGCTGGAGCGTGCCGAGATCGTCCGGGACCTGCGGCTGGGCGTCTTTGATGTGCTCGTCGGCATCAATTTGTTGCGGGAGGGGCTGGACATCCCGGAGGTGACCTTGGTGGCAATTTTGGACGCTGATAAAGAAGGCTATCTGCGGTCCCACCGGTCTTTAATCCAGACGGCCGGCCGCGCAGCCCGCAATATGGAAGGACGCGTGATTCTCTATGGCGACGTGGTCACGGAGTCGATGCGGCTGGCTATCGAAGAAACCGCGCGCCGCCGGCGTATCCAAGCTGACTACAATCAAGCCAACGGGATCACACCGGAAAGCGTCAAGAAGGGGATCCCCGCGCTGGAGTACCGGATGGCTGAGGCGGACTACCTGTCGCTTGACCTGGCGGCTGAACCGGAGGCGACCTATGACCGTACCGGCGGGGTGGATCAGACGATCCAGCGCTTGGAAGAGGAGATGAAAGCGGCAGCCAAGGAGCTGGAGTTTGAGCGGGCAGCGGAGTTGCGGGATCGGATTCGCGCGCTCAGGCTAAAAGAACTGGAGGTGAGTCGGTGAGGTCCTAGAACTGTTTGTAGAGATAGGCGCCGGTGACGAGGCCCAGGAACGTCAGAAGGTTTATCTTCACGGAAAACCCGAACGTGAATTTGAACAGGATGAGATCAATGCTCAGAGGCGGGCTTATCCCCGGCGTAATCGCGGTCGAGAAAATGTTCTGGATCGTGCCATGCGGCGCCATGATCCGGAGAATCTCGCCGAGAATCCCGCCCAGCAGTCCTCCAAGGAGCATAAACAAGAGCAGGAGCCACGGAGATTTTCGCATCATCTCCCTCCCGTTTGCGAAGCATGCCTAGGGTAAACTGCGGGGCACGATAGCGAAAGCTCTGGGAGAAGTCAAGGAAAGCTACTTCTTGACTTCTTTCTCGTCCATTCTTTAGACTGAACGATAAACTTTTTCTATGTTTTTCGAGGTGATCGGAGACTGTTACGCATTCCTCAACAGCCTCCGAGGAGCTTGGGACGATGCTGGATGCCCTCAGCCAGAAGTTTGAGGCAATCCTGAAGAGACTCCGTGGCCATGGGGTCTTGACGGAACAGAACATTGCGGAAGCGCTGAAGGAAGTCCGCCTGGCTCTCCTTGAGGCGGATGTCAACTTCAAGATCGTCAAAGACTTTATTGACCGTGTCCGTGAAAAGGCGGTCGGCCAGGAGGTGCTGCAGAGCCTGACCCCAGGCCATCAGGTCGTGAAGGTTGTATGGGAAGAGCTCCGGGCGCTGATGGGCCGGGACCATGCGGGTCTCAGTTTGGCACCGGTTCCGCCCACCGTGATCATGATGGTGGGATTGCATGGCGCCGGCAAAACGACGACCTGCGGCAAGCTCGCGCGCCTATTCAAAGACCAAGGGAGGCGGGTGCTGTTGGTCGCAGCCGATCCGCGCCGGCCTGCGGCGGGAGAGCAATTGGCGAGTCTCGGGGCTGATCTGAACGTACCGGTGCATCGAGCCGAGCGAACGGGTGCCTCACGGGACGATGTCGTGCGGGTTTGCGCAGAAGGGGTCGCCCGCGGAAGCGAGCAGGGCTATGACGTCGTGATTCTGGACACTGGTGGCCGTCTGCATATTGATGACGAGCTGATGGAGGAGTTGGCGCAGGTCAAACAGGCAGTCAAGCCGCACGAGATGCTGCTGGTGGCGGACGCGATGGTCGGTCAGGATGCCGTGACGATGGCGGAACGCTTTGACCAACGTGTGGGGCTGACTGGTGTGATTCTGACGAAGGTGGAGGGTGATGCGCGCGGCGGTGCCGTGCTGTCGATCCGGGCTGCTACCGGTAAGCCGATCAAGTTTCTGGGTGTGGGCGAAAAGCTCGATGCGCTGGAGGTCTTCCATCCGGACCGTCTGGCGTCCCGGATACTGGGGATGGGGGATGTCTTGTCGCTGATTGAGAAGGCCCAGGAAACCTACTCGCGTGAGCAGGCGGAAGCGATCCAGAAGCAGCTGACCGGGACCACCTTGACCCTGGAGGATTTTCGTGACCAGATCGGCCAAGTGAATCGGCTGGGGTCAATGGACCAGATCCTGGGCATGCTTCCTGGGGGGCAGCGTCTCAAGGAGATGGCCGGTGGGGGGGTACCTGAGCGGGACATCACACGCGTCCTGGCGATGATCGACTCGATGACTCCGCGTGAACGACGTGACCATACCATCATCAGTGGCAGCCGCAAGAAGCGCATTGCCCGCGGGAGCGGGACGAACGTGCAGGATGTGAATCGGTTGATTAAACAGTTCTTGACCGCGCGAAAAATGATGAAAGCCTTGACCGCCGGCGGGGGGAAACGGCAACTTGCGCAGCTGCTGCGAGGTTAAGGCTAAGGCTGAGGTTAAGGTTGAGCAAGGACTGAGTCTGGAATTCCACCCTAACCCTTTAGCCTCAACCTTCATTTGAGGAGGAGAACGACGTGGCTGTTCATTTGCGGTTGACGCGGGGCGGTCGACATAAGCTGCCCTTTTATCGGCTGGTGGCGGCTGATTCCAGAATGCCAAGAGACGGGCGGTACCTCGAGGTGCTGGGCACCTTTGATCCGTTGAAGAATCCGGCTCTGCCTGTCCTGAAGCAGGAGCGAGTGCTTGACTGGTTGAGGAAAGGTGCCCAGCCCTCCGTGACGGTGCGGACGTTGCTCCGCCGGTCCGGCCTGCTGAAGCAGTTCGAAAGTGAGCGTGGGAAGGCCAAGCAGGCCTCCTGACGAATTACTTTTTCCTTGTCGGTGCCCATGGCAGACTCGGCGGAGCTGATTGCGATCGGAAAAATTGAGAAGCTGTTTGGGGTCAGGGGCGAAGTCCGCGTCCGGTCGCTCAGCGATGTGCCGGGGCGGTTTGAAGGGCTCACGCAGGTGACGCTTGTGGCTCCATCCGGGCGAGTGCTGGTCACGGGAGTCACCCGTGTGCGGGCGAACGGCAACTCCTACGTGCTGGGCTTCGACGCCTTCACGACACCGGAGGAGGCGGCGGTCTTTCGCGGCGGATTGATCAAGATTCCGCGGGACCAGGCTCCGATGTTGCCGGCCGGACAGTATTATGAGTTTGATCTGATCGGGATGGCAGTGATGGATGAGGCCAGTCACGTGCTGGGAACCTTGGAAGAGATCTTGGAGACCCCCAGCAACCATGTCTTTGTGATCCGCCGGCCAGGCCGGGAGATTCTGATCCCCGCGATCAAGGATGCGGTGGCTTCGGTGGATGTGAAGAACCGGACCATGACGATTCGGTCGGTGGAAGGGTGGGTGCAGGACGATGATTCGCTGTGACCTCATCACCCTTTTCCCGGACATGGTCCTGCCGGTCTTGAACCAGAGCATCCTCAAACGGGCCCAAGAGAAGGGCATGCTCGAGGTCCGGGTCAGAGATCTCAGAGGCTACACACTGGATCGCCACCAAGTCGCTGATGACGCGCCGTATGGCGGCGGGGCGGGGATGGTGATGAAGGCGGAGCCCCTGTTCCGGGCAGTGGATGCCCTTCGCCGGGAGTATCAGGATAGCCCGGCCGGCACTGAGCTTCGGCTCTTGCTTCCCTCGCCCCAGGGGCGTCCCTTCACACAGAGATTGGCGGAGGACCTTCGCGATGAGCGGCGCAGGCTGGTCTTTCTCTGCGGGCATTATGAGGGGGTGGATGAACGGGTCCGGCTCGGTTTGGACCCGGAGGAAGTCTCCATCGGCGACTACGTGTTGACCGGAGGGGAACTCCCCGCTCTCGTCATGGTTGACGCGACAGCGCGCCTCATCCCCGGCGTGTTGGGAGATCCGGAGTCGGCGCAGTATGACTCGTTCGCTGAATCTCTGCTGGAGTATCCGCATTACACGCGGCCGCCCGAGGTGCGGGGCCTCGCGGTACCTGAGGTCCTGCTGTCCGGGAACCACGAAGCCATTAGGATCTGGCGTCGGAAGGAGGCGCTCCGCAGCACCTACCTCAAGCGTCCCGATCTGCTCAAAGACGAGCTTCTCAACGAGGAAGATAAGCGGTTGTTGGACGCGATCGTCCGTGAAGGAGCGACAGCGCATCTGTCGAGCGGTGGGGGAGGAGGGGTAGGGACATGAATCGGTTAGAGCGAATCCGACGATCCTTGACGAAGAAAACGGTGCCACCGTTCGAGATCGGGGACACCGTTCGGGTGCACGTCAAGGTGGTAGAAGGTGAGAAGGAGCGCATCCAGATTTTTGAAGGGGCGGTGATCAGCAGGAAGGGTGGACAAAACAGCGAGACCTTCACGGTTCGAAAGGTCTCGTATGGAGTCGGGGTGGAACGGATCTTTCCGGTTCACTCGCCGATCGTCGCCAGGATCGATGTGGTCCGCCAGGGAAAGGTTCGTCGGGCCAAGCTCTACTATCTGCGAGAGAAGAAGGGGAAAATGGCGAGGGTCGGGGAGCGCGATTTTTCTCCGGAATCGAAGGTTCAGGGCGGAACCGCAGGTCGCGCCAAATCCAGCCAGGCTGAAACGGCCGTCGCATCTGAGGCGGCTGTTCCGGCGGGGAAGGCCTGATCGCTGCTATTCGACACGGAGGTCGCCTGCGTGCAACCCACCGACGACTTCGAGGTGGAGGCCCAGCAACGCGGCTACCATTTCGTGGCGGGCCTCGACGAGGCCGGGCGTGGCCCTCTCGCAGGCCCTGTGGTTGCGGCTGCGGTGATCCTACCGCGCCGCTGTCGGCTGGCAGGCCTCAATGACTCCAAGCAAGTGGGCGAGTCTGAGCGGGAGCGGCTCTATGAGGAGATCGCACGGCGAGCCGTGGGGGTTGGAATCGGATGCGCGAGCGAGTAAGAAATCGATGCCATGAATATTCTGCAGGCGACTCGCCTTGCCATGGATCGCGCGATCCGGGCGCTGGCTCCGCCGCCGGATTTTCTGCTTCTTGACGGCGTGACTCTTCCTGGTGCCTGTCTCCCGCAGCGGTCCATCATCAAAGGGGATGAACTGTGCTTTTCCATCGCCGCCGCCTCCATCATGGCTAAGGTCAGCCGGGATCGCCTCATGAGGGAGTATCACTTGAGATACCCTCAGTACAACTTTCTGACCCACAAGGGCTATGGGACGGCAGAGCATCTCCAGCTGCTCGCGCAATATGGTCCTTGCGAGATCCACCGGCGCACCTTTCGTCCCGTGTTGAGGACCTGCGCCCTGGGATCAGAGACCGCCTCCTTCTCCTTCAAAGGCAAGGGATGAGGGAGGCAGGCCTTCACTGCTGCTCGAGTACGGCTTCCAGAGAGTCGATGCATGAACGACGGGCGACAGGCTTTCGGACAGATCGCCGAGTCGGAAGCTGAACGGTATCTGCGCCGGAAAGGGTATCGGATCCTTGCTCGTAACGACCGGTCGTCCAGTGGCGAGCTCGATCTGGTTGCACAGCAAGCAGACACGTTGGTGTTCATCGAGGTCAAGGCTCGGCGGACCTCTGCGTTCGGAGGGGCTTCTCACGCGGTGGACGGACGCAAGCAAACCCGGCTCGTCCGACTTGCGGCGCAGTACTTGGCTCGTCATCAGGTGCGGAATCGGTCCTGCCGCTTTGATGTGGTGCTCTGCAGGGGTGGAACGGCCAAGCCGGCCGAGATCGAGCACATCGAGAATGCCTTTGAGGTCCCGGGCGAAGATCTGCGATGGTGATGGTGAAGTGCTGATGGGACGGGCACTTGCTGTGGGTCCTGAGGAAGAGACGAACACTGGCGAACATCTTGCATCGGTTACACGGCTGGTGAGCCGGCCGGGATCATGATCCAATTATTTCATGTCTCAAAGTATTATGACCGTCGCCCGGCTCTCTCCGATATCAACCTGCAGATCGAGAAGGGCGAGTTCGTCTTGCTCATGGGGCCCAGCGGAGCGGGAAAGACCACGCTCCTGAAGCTGCTCTTCGGCGCCGAACGACCCGATGATGGCCAGATCCTGGTCCAGAACCGAAACGTCGCCCGGCTCAGGCCGTCCGACATCCCTTATCTCAGGCGGACGATGGGGATCGTGTTCCAAGATTTCCGGTTGCTGCCGAAAAAAAACGTCTTCGAGAATGTGGCGCTGCCGTTGATGGTCCAGGGCGCTTCGACGTTTGAGACCCGGAGGAAGGTGGCGGAGGCGTTGAAAGCCGTTGGAATCGACCACAAGAAGGACCATCGCCCTGCGACGCTCTCGGCAGGGGAGCAACAGCGCGTCTGCATCGCGCGCGCAATCGTGAACAGCCCGATCATCCTGTTGGCAGATGAACCGACAGGGAATCTAGATCCACACCTCGCCAGCGAGATCATCGAGTCATTCAAGGTGATCAACGCGCGTGGTACCACTATCATGGTCGCCACCCATAATCCCCAGGTCATGGCACAGGCCAACCGGCGGGTGCTGATGCTCGAGCAGGGGAAACTGATTGCTGATCCGAAGGCTGGGCTATGAGGCGGCTTGCCTACCTAGTCAAGGAAGCCATGACGAACATCCGTCTCAACCGAACCACCACGCTGGTAGCCGTGGCCTCCACGGCCTTCACGCTGGCGTGTTTCGGTGTATTCTTGCTGCTTTACCTGAACCTTCGAGGAGTGGTCAGTTCGCTGCAGGATGACATCAAAGTGGTCGTGTACCTGCACGATGGCCTTTCTGCTCAGGGACTGTCGGACCTCCAGCAACGGCTGAGGAGCGAGCGGGAAGTTGCCGCCCTCTCCTATGTGTCCAAAGAACAGGCCCTCGCGGATTTTCGCGAACAGTTCCCCTCTGAGTCCCATCTGTTGCAGGGATTAGGCGAGAACCCGTTGCCTGCTTCGTTCGTGGTGACTCTGTCCCCTCGGTTTAGGTCATCCGAGGCGGTCAAACAGTGGGTCAAGCGTTTGACGACTGTGCCCGGCGTGGGTCAGGTACAATATAGCCGTGACTGGATCGAAAACCTCGCGACGTTGGTCGGCTTTATTGAGCTGGGCGCGATCGCTGTGGGAGGCATTTTGTCAGCTGCTTCAGTCACCATCATTGCCAGTACGATCCGGTTGACCCTCTATGCGCGACAGAATGAGATCGAGATTCTGCGGATGGTCGGGGCCACCGGGGCCTTTATCAAGGTTCCCTTCCTTCTGGAAGGCGCGGTTCTAGGCGCCGTCGGAGGCCTGCTGTCTCTGGCCATCCTCAGGGGTGGGTTTGACCTGTTCAAGCTGCAGCTCGGCCCCACGGGCCGGTTCCTGGGGATCGAGTCCTGGCTGAATTTTTTTCCAGGCCATGTCTCGTTGTGGATTATCATGGCGGGCCTTGCCTTGGGCTTCACCGGCAGCTTGGTCTCGCTGATCCAATTCGGGAGGGCCAGCTCGTGAGAGCCATGCTTGCCGTCATCATGGCCTCCCTCTGGCTCATCCTGGATGGGCCGACAGGCACGCCGGCGTGGGCCGGCAAAGAGAAAAGCGATCCGCCCCCTCAGAAAATCGAACGCCAGCGCCGGACGCTTGAGAAGCTCAAGGACGAGATCCGGGAGAACAAGAAGCACGCAGATGAGACCGAGAAGAAGCGAGAGTCCGCGCTCCAGACCATGCAGACCTTAGACGAAGGCCTGATGGCTCTTCGGCAGGAGCGGCACGCGATTAATCAGAAGCTCAAGAAGAAGGACCGCGAGCTTGAAGACATCAGCGAGCAGGTTGTTGCCCTGCGGGCTCACATGAGTGAGCGAAAAAGCTCGATTCTCGCTCGACTGCGCGTGCAATATATGGAAGGACGGCTGGGTTACCTGAAGGCCATTCTGTCTGCCGATACCTCTGCGGATTTCCAGCGTCGCGTCCAGTACCTTTCGGCTGTCTCGAAACGGGAGTATGATGTGATGGAGGCCTATCGAGGCGATATGGATCGCCTCGAAGGGATCGAGCGGCGGCGGGCGAGCACCCGTGACGAGATGCTGACTTTCAAGCAGAGTACCGAGAAGAAGCTTGGCGAGATTCAAGCGTTGAAGCGGGACAAGCACCAGCTCTTGGCCAGCCTCATTCACGAGAAGGAATCCTATGAGCGAACGGTCGTGGAATTGGAGCGGTCTGCCGCCCGCGTCGATGCGCTGGTCAAAGAATGGGAACAGCGCAGGAGGGCCGCAGCGATACGACCTCCATCAGGGGGTGCGGGACTCCATGCCTTCAAGGGAGCTCTCCAGTGGCCGGCTGATGGCGAGGTGGTCTCGTTTTTTGGACGGCAAAAGCATCCCACCTTCGAGACCTACGTCCAGCGAAAAGGGATTGAAATTCGAACAAACGAGGGCAGCGCGATTCGGGCGGTGATGGCCGGAACCGTGGCCTATGCGGACTGGCTGAAGGGGTATGGGCTGGTCCTGATCCTGGATCACGCGAACGGCTTTTTCTCGCTCTATGCGCATGCGTCCAAGCTTCTCGCGAAGGTTGGTGAACAAGTCCAGACGGGACATGTCATCGGAGAAACCGGAGACACGGGGCTGACCGGCGACAGCACGCTCTATTTCGAATTGCGCGAAGGGGCTGACCCTGTCGATCCGCTCATCTGGTTGGCGAAGCGACGGTAAGATTCACAGAAAGGAACAAGCAGCCATGGAACAGGAGCGGCGACGTCGAACATGGTATCTCGGGCCGATCATCGTGGTCACCCTGCTCGTGGGTGTCTTCATCGGGAAGGGCTGGGAGCGGACAGGGTACGCCGTCGAGACCTATGAGGAACTGAAGACCTTCTCGGAGGTTCTGACTCAGGTTCAGAAGCACTACGTCGATGACGTCAAAGTGAAGGACCTGGTCCAGGGCGCGATCCGGGGCATGTTGTCCACGCTCGATCCTCACTCGGCCTATATGACGCCGGAGATGTACAAAGAAATTCAGGTTGAGACCAAAGGTGAGTTCGGCGGGGTCGGCATTCAGATCGGCGTCAAAGATAACCGGTTGGCCGTGATCGCTCCGATTGAGGGGACCCCTGCGCACAAGGCCGGGATTAAAGCCGGAGATTTCATTATCAAGGTCAATGATGAAACCACGAAGGATCTCACGCTTATGGACGCGGTGCAGCGAATGCGGGGGGCCAAAGGCACGAAAGTGAGCCTCACGATTCAGCGAGAAGGAACCCCAGATCCTCTGGTGTTCACGCTGGTGCGGGATATCATTAAGATCGAGAGTGTCCGATCCAAGGTCATCGACACCAACATTGCCTACATTCGGTTGACCCAGTTTCAGGAATCGACGGCGAGGGATCTGGGCCGGGCCCTCAAGCAACTGCGCGAACAGAAGCTCCAGTCCACCATCCTCGATCTTCGGAACAATCCTGGCGGGCTACTGACCGCGGCCGTGGAGGTCTCGGAGCAGTTCGTGGGGCCAGGGAAGCTGATCGTCTATATCAAAGGTCGGGATGGCCGCAAAGACGAGTATATCTCTCGGGCGAAAGAGCAGCCAGAGGAATTTCCGATGATCGTCTTGGTCAATGAAGGGTCCGCCAGTGCGTCCGAGATCGTGGCGGGCGCCATGCAGGACTGGGGTCGGGCTGTGGTTGTCGGCACGACGACATTCGGAAAAGGCTCCGTCCAGACGATCCTGCCCTTGGCTGATGGATCAGGTCTGCGGTTAACCACCGCGAAATACTACACGCCCAAAGGCCGGTCCATCCAATCAACCGGGATCACACCGGACATCGTGGTGAAGCTCCAGCCGCCGGCCCCTGCCAAGCTTGCAGACAAGGAAGATGAAGGGAAAACACAAAAGCCTAAGGGGACGCTGCCTCCTGGACTCCCGAAGACGGGTGATGAGGTGAGTTCCAAGAGCAACGGGACAGTCATGGAGCCTGCAGGCGAGGGGGCGCCGGAGGAAGACCTTCAGCTTCAGAAGGCGGTTGAATTGTTAAAGACCTGGAAGGTTTTTAAGCAGCTCCGTCCGCTCTAAACTCGTCCACCTCATGGCGTCAGGGATGCTTTCTGTCTGGCCCTGATCGCGTCGAGCAGAGCCTCATCCGAGGCCGCGACCCCCGGCAATGTTCTCAACAGGTGCGAGCGAACCAGGGTCTCCAAGTCAGGGAGCGTCCGAATCCCCAACCGGAAATATAGGTGATGAATAACTGGCTCCGAGAGTCCGGGGAGGGAGGTCCAGGACAGCACGTCAGGTGGCAAGGGATGTTTCAGCTCTTCGTAGGCCTGGATCGTTCCGGTTCTCAGGAATTCCCGGATCTTCGAGGAGAGATCCCGGCCGATTCCGGGAATCTGATCGAGCGCTCCTCGCAGAGCGAAGGCTGCCACGTCCTCGGGCAGACGGGACAGGGACTTCGCAGCCCGTCGGTAGGCCCGGATTCGGTATGGATTCGCGTGGTGGGCTGCCAGCGAGTCCGCCATCGTCTGGAACATCGCCGCGAGGGTACTGTTCGCGTCTGTCATGGACGTAGGGGACTCACGGAGCTCGCTCACAGGGGCCTGGTCATGGCATCTTCGGCCGCCGCAGAGCCGAGCAGAGCCGACCGGGTGCCTCCTATGGTATAAGGAAATACGGTTGTGACGCCAGTGTGTGTCCCCGCGATTGTTGACAGGGGGTTTGATCGTCTCATAGGATGGTGGGTGCGGGAGGGACACTTCCGAGGGAGGCTCCCTCCCGTTTATATGGATAGGCAAAGGGCCGATGCAGATCCTCGTGAACGGAGAACGTCGAGATGCGACCCTCGGAACGACGGTGGATGATCTCTTACGCGAATTGGAAATCCGCTCGGACCGAGTTGCGGTGGAGGTGAACCTCGAAGTCCTCGACCGGCAAGAATTTGCGCGACGTGGATTGCGAGAAGGGGACCGTATCGAGATTATTAGCTTTATCGGAGGAGGGTCGGAAGAATTGATTCAATGAGACATTGACGATTGATGCATTGGCGAACGCGTTGTTCCCTGAATGAGCCAATGACCCAATCACTCAATGATCTAGTTCTTGAAGGGAAACACGCCATGCAGGACGAACGGCTTATCATCGCAGGACGTGAATTCAAGTCCCGTCTGTGGGTCGGGACCGGGAAATACAAGGATTTCGTTGAAACGAAGAAGGCGATTGATGCGGCAGGGGCCGATGTGGTGACGGTGGCGGTCCGGCGGGTGAACATCACCGATCGCTCGAAAGAAAACCTCCTCGATTATCTCGATCCGAAGAAATATACGATTCTCCCGAACACGGCTGGGTGCTACACGGTGGACGATGCCGTGCGGTATGCGCGATTGGCGCGGGCGTCCGGTGTGTCGGACCTGGTCAAACTCGAGGTGATCGGCGATGAGCGCACGCTGTTCCCTGATACCGCGGGACTGATCGAGGCGGCCAAGATCCTGATCAAGGAAGGGTTTATCGTGCTGCCCTACACGAACGATGACCCCGTTGTCGCAAAAAAACTGGTCGATGTCGGATGCCCAGCCGTGATGCCGTTGGCCGCGCCGATCGGGTCCGGACTCGGCATACGCAATCCCTACAACCTCAAGATTATTCTTGAGACGGTCAACGTCCCGGTCATCGTGGATGCGGGGGTCGGCACCGCGTCCGACGCGGCGCTGGCGATGGAATATGGAGCCGACGCGGTCCTGATGAACACCGCCATTGCCGGCGCTCGGGATCCGATCGCCATGGCCGAGGCCATGCGGTACGCCGTGGCGGCCGGTCGGCTGGCGTTCAAAGCTGGCCGGATACCCAGGAAGCTCTATGCGACCGCCAGCAGCCCGATTGAGGGAATACTCTAGACTGCCGTGAGGTGTGAAGCGTCAGGCGTCAGGTGAACAGACCGATCCTTTGCCTCGCGTCCCACGCCCTACCCCTGACGCCTCACGGATCATGTCCCGCATAGATTTTTCCCTCTACCTCGTCACCGATCGGCGTCAGACCGGCGGGCGACCGCTCGTCCCACTGCTTCGCGAAGCCATCGCGGCAGGTTTGCGCGCGGTGCAGCTCAGGGAAAGGGACCTGGCGACGCGCCCCCTGCTCCTGCTGGCTGAGGAGGTGCTCCGTTTGACGCGCGGCCAGGGCGCCCGAATGCTGATCAACGATCGGGTGGATCTTGTGATGGCGCTCGGGGCGGACGGCGTGCATCTCCGTTCCGACAGTCTTCCGGTGGCAGTGGTACGCCGGCTCCTCGGACCTGATCGGGTCATCGGTGTCTCCGTCCACTCCGTGGGCGAGGTTGTGCGGGCCGAGTCGGAAGGAGCCGACTTTGCCGTGTTGGGTCCGGTGTACGATACCACTTCGAAGCGCTCCTACGGCCTTCCCATCGGTCTTTCTCCGATCGAGGAGGCGTGCCAACGGTGCCGGATACCGGTCTTCGCCATCGGAGGCATCACGGCCTCTCGCGCCCGCGCCGTGCGACGCGCGGGCGCATCCGGGGTCGCCGTGATTTCTTCCATCCTGACTGCTGAATGCGTGGCGTCCGCCACGCGCGACCTGCTCGATGCGGTGACTGCGTGAGAGCGATGGCGTGCCATGACGAACAACGGTCGCACATACACCGTTCGCACCGACGAGGCTGCACGTTGCTGATGAGCCTGTGGCGCTATCTTGAACGGTGCAACTGTTGACCCCTCGGGGTCTCGGTGATACAATCCGCTCAGGATTGAATGTGGATCTTGGACAGGTCCCGTGGAGCGGGAGCGTGGCGCGATGGCGGAGTCCAAACGGAGTCCGAGTCGGCTCAGCACCATCCGCGAGTCTGTTAAAAGGATCACGGAACGGTTCTCAGACGGAGAATTGAGCATCGTGAAAAAACACGACGAACAGGCGCTTGAGCTGGAAAAACTCCGTATCCAAATCCAATCAATGGAAGAGGAGGTACGGCAGCTTCATCACTCGCGGTATCAGCTCGAGTTGGCCAACAGGCAGAACGACAAATTGGCCGCGACGCTTCAGGAAGCGAAGGCGCAGATCGAAGCGCTGCGGGCGGAGATCGATAAACTCACGGCCCCGCCCTCCACCTACGCGATTTTTTCCAGCCTCAACGACGACAAGACCGCCAATGTGTATGTCACCGGTCGGAAGATGAAGGTGAACCTCCACCCCTCGATCAAGACGAAAGAGTTGCGAAAGGGACAGGAGGTGGTCCTCAATGAGGCCTTCAACGTCATTGAGTCCCGCGGCTTCGACGGACAAGGGGAAGTGGTGCGCTTGAAGGATCTGCTGGAGGGGAAGCGCGCCCTCGTCACGCTGCATTTTGACGAAGAGAAAGTCGCGGAACTCGGCGAGCCGCTGCTGGTCGAGCGGCTTAGTGTCGGGGACCACCTGCTCTACGACCCTCGGTCCGGGTACGTCATCGAGAAGCTGCCGAAGTCAGAGGCGGAAGAGTTAGTGCTCGAGGAGGTCCCTGACGTCAGCTACGACCACATCGGGGGGCTGTCGCGGGAGATCGAGCAGGTCCGCGATGCGGTTGAGTTGCCGTTCCTCCATCCGCAACTCTTCTCGGAGCACCAGCTCAGCCCGCCCAAAGGCGTGCTGTTGTATGGCCCACCCGGTTGCGGGAAAACCTTGATCGCCAAGGCGGTCGCCAACTCGATTGCCAAGAAACTCGGTCATCTCACCGGCAAGGAGGTTCGCAGCTTTTTCCTCCACGTGAAGGGCCCAGAGCTGCTGAACAAGTATGTCGGGGAGTCCGAACGACAAGTCCGAGAGGTGTTCAAGAAAGCGAAGGAACGAGCGGCCGACGGCAACCCGGTCATCGTGTTCTTTGACGAGATGGACGCCTTGTTCCGCACCCGTGGCAGCGGCATCTCCTCCGACATCGAATCCACCATCGTCCCGCAATTCTTGTCGGAGATCGACGGGGTCGAACGGCTTCGCAATGTGATCGTGATCGGGGCTAGCAATCGGCAGGATCTGATTGACCCGGCTGTGCTCCGAGCCGGCCGGTTGGACGTCAAGATCAGGATCTCTCGACCGGATGCGGCGGCTGCGCGGGAGGTCTTCTCGAAGTATGTGATTCAGGACCTTCCGTTTGCTGCTGAGGAGGTCGAGCGTCATGGCGGGGATCGTCGCGCGTTGGTGGACCGACTGATCGTGATGACCGTGGACGCCATGTATGCGATGTCGGAGGAAAACAAGTTCCTTGAAGTCACCTATGTGAGCGGAGAAAAGGAGATCCTTTACTTCAAGGACTTTGCCAGCGGTGCGTTAATCGAAGGTATTGTGTCGCGGGCCAAGAAATATGCCATCAAGCGAGTCATCGCGACCAATGAGAAAGGCATCAAGGCGGACGATCTGCTCCGGGCCATCCGGGACGAGTTCAAAGAGCACGAGGATCTGCCGAATACGACGAATCCGGACGACTGGGCCAAGATCGCCGGGAAGAAAGGCGAAAAGATCGTCCATGTCCGGACCGTCACGGCTGGCTCAACCGAATCCAGGCAGATCGAAACGATCAGCACCGGCCACTATTTCTGACCTCTGGTTGGGAAACCTGAAGCGATGCTCATACCACGCGTGTTAGGGACGGAAACCGAGTTCGGCATTACAGCGCGGGATGCGGATGCGCTTGATCCGGTTTCCAACTCGATCCAGTTAGTCGGGCATTATCCGGCACTTCCCTCGACCCAAGCCATCTGGGACTATGAGAACGAGAACCCGCTGCTAGACGTCAGAGGGTTCGAGGTGGACGGGGAACGCGAACGGCCCGGTCCGGAGTACAACCGTCTACTGAACAAACTGCTGGCCAACGGCGGCCGTCTGTACGTGGACGGCGCCCATCCCGAATATTCCACGCCGGAATGCACGAATGCGCGGGAGCTCGTCGCGTTCGAACGTGCCGGCGAGCGTATCCTGGCCGCATGTCTAGAAGCGCTGGCCCGGGAGCGCGGCGGGGACAAATTCCTTGTCTACAAAAACAATACGGACGGGAAGGGGAACAGCTATGGGTACCACGAGAATTATTTGATCGCCCGCTCCGTCCCCTTCGACCGGATCGTGCAGGTGCTGGTGCCGTTCCTGGTGACCAGGCAGATCTACGCGGGAGCAGGAAAGGTCGGAGTGGAAAACCAGACGAGCCCTGTGGACTACCAGATCTCCCAGCGGGCCGACTTCGTCGAGTGCCTAGTGGATCTGAATACGATGGTGAAGCGGCCGATCATCAACACCCGCGATGAACCTCATGCTGATCCGGCCAAGTACCGCCGACTGCATGTCATCGTCGGCGACGCCAATATGGCCGAGTTGTCTACCTATCTGAAGGTCGGGACGCTTGGGATCGTGCTGGAAATGATCGAAGCAGGCGTGGAGTTCCCAAAATTGGACTTGGAAGATCCGGTTCGGGCGATCAAGGACGTCTCGCGCGACCTGGACCTGAAGGGGACGCTGAAGCTGGCCGATGGGCGTGTGACCTCAGCCATTGAAATTCAACGCGCGTATCTGAGCACGGCCTTCGATTACTTTGCCTGTCATGAACTGGCCCAGGTCACCAAAGACGTCCTGGTGCGTTGGGAAGAGGTGCTAGACAAGCTCGAACGAGACCCTATGTTGCTGGTGCGGGAATTGGACTGGGTCGCCAAGCGGCAGATGATCCGGTCCTACATGGAGCGGAAAGGGTTCGGCTGGAACGATCCTCGGGTGTTGCTCTTGGATCTGCAGTACC
>JAHWYE010000329.1 GCA_020028195.1 Nitrospirota bacterium | reverse complement strand
CCGAGGCGCTGAAGCGGCTCGACTTCCGCGATCCGCAGACGATGGCGCTGCAGAGCTCGCTCCCGGTGCCGGGGTGCGCCGGGATCAACCACGGCGACTTCTCAATCGACGGCCGCTTCGCCATCTTTACCTGCGAGTACCAGGGAAGCCTGGTGAAGATCGACCTCGTGAACCGGAAAATCCTCGGCTATCTCCAGCTTGTGAAGGGGGGCATGCCCCAGGATATCCGCATCTCGCCCGACGGCCAGACCTTCTTCGTGGCTGACATGAAGGCCGGGGGTGTGTTCCTCATCGACGGTGAACGGTTCACCGAGGTCGGCTTCATCAAGACCGGGGTCGGGGCGCACGGGCTCTACCCGAGTCGGGACGCGACGAAGCTGTACGTCGCCAACCGCGGCTCCTCCCACGTGTACGGCCCCCCGCGCGGCAAGGGGAGCGTGACCGTCATCGACTTCGTCACGCACAAGATCGCCGCAACATGGCCCATTCCCGGCGGCGGCAGCCCCGACATGGGCAACGTGAGCGCCGACGGCAAGGTGCTGTGGCTCTCTGGCCGTTACGACGACGTCGTCTACGCCATCGACACCACGACAGGCCAGGTCAGGACCATCCCGGTGGGCAAGGAGCCGCACGGCCTCACCGTCTGGCCCCAGCCTGGCCGCTACTCGCTCGGTCACACCGGGAACATGCGATAACGTCCTCCTCTCCCACCCCGTTACCAGGGCACTCAGCCACCCACCGCTAGAGGGGCGGGCACCAAACCGCCTGCATGGCGCACTCTTGGCCGTCCTGGCCAGCGCGGGCCGTCTATAGCAGACATCTATTTTGGAATAACCTGCGAGCCAAGTCCTTTTGGCATATGTCTTGCTCGTGATTGTCACGAGCCCGTTAGATTACGGTCGCAACCGGTAGAAGTGAGGTCGCGCGATGCCTTGGTGGATTTGGATTCTGATCGGCCTGGTCCTCCTGGGTGTTGAAATGGTCACGCCCGGCTTTTTCGTGTTCTTTTTCGGCGTCGCCGCCCTGGTGATCGGCGCCATGGTCGCGTTCGGCATAGGCGGGCCCGAATGGGCCCAGTGGTTGCTGTTTTCGGCGCTTTCGCTCGTCTCGTTGCTCGCGTTTCGGGGCCCCCTCGTCACGTGGATGAGATCTCAAGAGCCTGTGAGCCCCGTGGACACGCTCCAGGGCGAGGTGGCGACGCTGCTCGAGGATCTCTCCCCGGGGGCCGTCGGCAAGGCGGAGCTGCGGGGTACCGCGTGGACGGTGCAGAACGGGGACAAGCGAACGCTCACGAAGGGGCAGCGCTGCCGCGTGTATCGGGTCGAGAGCCTCACCCTCTGGATTCAGGCCGAGTAGCTCGAAAGGAGCCAGACCATGACCGAAGGCTTGATCGTCGTTCTGGTACTTACTGTCCTCGTGGTCATCGTCATCGCCAAGACGGCTGTGGTGGTGCCCCAGCAGAGCGCCTATGTGGTCGAGCGGCTGGGCAAGTACCGGACCACGCTCGGGGCCGGCTTCTACGTCCTCCTTCCGTTCTTTGACCGCATCCGTTACCGTCATTCGCTCAAGGAAATGGCCGTGGATATCCCCGAGCAGGTGTGCATCACCCGCGACAACGTGCAGGTCCATGTGGACGGGGTGCTGTATCTCAAGGTCATGAATCCCCAACGGGCCTCGTACGGTGTGTCGGATTATCTCTTCGCGATCAGTCAGCTTGCCCAGACCACGCTCCGGAGCGAGGTGGGAAAGATCGACTTGGACCGGACCTTCGAGGAGCGCACCCACATCAACACGCAGGTCGTAAACGAACTCGATAAGGCCTCGGATCCTTGGGGGATCAAGGTCCTGCGGTACGAGATCAAGAACATCAGCCCCCCCAGGGACGTTCTCGCCGCCATGGAGAAGCAGATGCGCGCGGAGCGGGAGAAGCGGGCGACCATCCTCACCTCCGAGGGAGAGCGCGACGCCGCCATCAACGCGGCCGAGGGCCAGAAACAACAGGTCATTAAGGCCTCGGAGGCCAGGAAACAGCAGCAGATCAATGAAGCGGAGGGGGCCGCGGCGGCCATCCTCACGATCGCCAATGCAACGGCCGTAGGCATCCGGAGGGTGGCAGAATCGATCCAGTTGCCTGGAGGTCCTGAAGCGGTGCAGTTGCGTGTCGCCGAACAGTACATTACGAAGTTCGGCGAGCTGGCGAAGTCCACCAATGCCATGATCCTTCCCGCGAACGTCGCCGACATCGGGGCGATGATCGCCACGGCCATGAGCGTCATCAACCACCAACGGCCGCCGGCATCCCAATGACGATTCTGGGCGCGCGGCCCCTGGGGCCTCCGCGCTCCCAATGCCAAACAAAAAAGCCCACCAGCAAAAACTGGCGGGCTTTTTTTATCCCGGCGACGACCAACTTTCCCCATTGGTGCCGATAGAACAAATGAATCTTCTCACACATCCAGGCTGACCCGGATCGCTTCATTCACTCGCTGGATTGTCGGCCCGCTGAGGTTGCCGAGACGCTTTTGAAGACGGCGCTTGTCGAGGGTAAGCATCTGGGCCAAATTAACCATAGAGCTCTGCTTCAATCCTCCCTCCCCGGCAGGCAACACGACGGTAACAGGGAATTCCTTTATCGTCGTGGTGATCGCAGCGACAATGGTCGTGGCAGCATAAGCGTTTCCAGTATCGTTTTGGATCACCAACGCAGGTCGAATACCCTTTTGCTCGCTCCCACGCCCGGGATTGAAGTTCACCAGCCACACCTCGCCTCTTCGCGGAGTCAGTCCCTTCATTTGAGAATCTCTCTAAATGCGGGCAAACGTCGTTCCGCGGTCTCCCGGTCCTCTTCCACCATTGCTCGATATCCCTCCGCCAACTTCTGCTGGAGCTCCTTTTTCTGCCACAACCGCAAG
>JAHWYE010000080.1 GCA_020028195.1 Nitrospirota bacterium | reverse complement strand
TATTATGGGCCTCGCCAGGACGAGCCGCTGCGAGAGGACGCTCCATCCGGCGCCGGATTTCTGGCGAGCCTCTGTCGCGAATGGGAAGCAGCGGCCCGCGCGGCCGAGCGACTCGGCGTGCGGGTTGTGCTTCCCCGCATCGGCGTGGTTCTTGGAAAGAACGGCGGCGCACTGGCCAGGATGCTCCCGGTGTTTCGCCTGGGGCTGGGCGGGCCATTGGGCAACGGGACTCAGTGGCTGTCCTGGATTCACCTGGACGATCTGATCGAGCTGCTGCTGTTCCTGCTCGACCAGGCAGTCGGTGGACCGGTGAATGCCACGGCGCCGCATCCGGTCACCAACGAGGAGTTCAGCCGTGTGCTCGGGCAGACGCTGGAGAGACCCGTTTGGCTTCGGACGCCGGCCTTCGTGCTCAAGCTCCTCCTCGGCCAGATGGCGGAGGAACTGCTGCTGACCGGACAGCGGGTCTTGCCCGCTCGAGCTGAGGCGATGGGATTCCGTTTTCGGTATCCGACCCTGTCGGAGGCGCTGCATGCGATCCTGCATTAGCGATGCGGAACAGGAAGCATCGGCCTTTCCAGATCGAACCTCGATCATTGGCAGCCTCTTCTTCATCGCCGCAGCCTGCCTGATCCCGCATGGTTCCCTGGGAGCGCAGGAGGTCTCGTGGACCAGCCTGGCGGAGGGCTTGGCCGTGACGGTCTGGGAGCCTGGCGCTCGGTGCGAAGAGGCTTCTCCTTTGCTGATGGTGAAAGTCGATCCGGAGCGGTTCCGTTTTTCAACCTATCATTTTCGCGATGAGGGCTTGCCCGCGCCCGTGACGATTCAGGAATGGCACCAACGGACCAACGCGAGCCTGCTGTTCAACGCCGGTCTCTTCCGGGAGGATTATTCCTATCTGGGATTGCTGTTCAAGGAAGGACGACCCTTGGGCACGAAGCGCCATCCCCGCTGGCAAGGGCTCTTCGTCGCGGAACCGGTTGAACCGGGTTTACGGAAGGCGCATGTGCTGGATTTGGCGTTCGAGCCCTTTCACGAGGACCAGCCAGCCTACCGTGAAGCAGCGCAATCGCTCATGTTGCTGGATCGAACCGGCAAGCCCCGGGTCCGCCAGACCGGCAAACGGGCCCACCAGACGGTCGTCGCGGAGAACGCGGAAGGGCTCATCCTGCTGATCAAGACGGCGAATAGCGTGACATTGCGTGGGCTGGCCGACTGCCTGCGAGAAGGGTTCCCGTCCATCCGTCAGGCCATGGCGATGGACGGCGGTTCTTCTTCGGACCTGCTGATCGGCGGCGAGTTGCTGACGCCCCTCAGGAACGGACCAGCACCGTCCCCCTGGTATTCGCTGCTGGACGGCAGCGGGACCGGCCACATCACACTGCCCGCCGTCATCGGCATACAGCCGCGCACCGGCGAGGCGCCGGCACGGGCAGGCAGCGGTGGGAGAGCCAGTTCCGGAAGCCGCTAGCCTTCGCGCCGTCAGCGCTGGGGCGGTTCAATCGTATAGCCGGCCTCCAGCCAGGCGTTCATGCTGCCTTGCACGTTGTAGACGTGCCTGTAGCCTAGGTCAGCCAGCGTCTCGGCCGCAATGTTACTGCGGTGCCCGGACTGACAGTACACGACGATGTGGTCGTCCGGCTTTGCGCCGATTTCGCGATGGCGGGCCTTGATGTCCCGGAAGTCGATATTCAGATCTGTCCCGGGAATCACGCCGGTGACATGTTCCTGCGGCGACCGGACATCAATCAAGAAAAAGCCCTTGCTGGCAGGCGTGGGCGCTTTGGCCAGTCCGGCCATCAATTGCTGGACCGTGAGCAGGTATGAATGATGGGCCCAGACGCTGCTGCCGATCAGCGCCAGCCCCAGGCCGAGTCCGAGACAAGCATAGAATATTCTCGGTTTCATGATTCCGCCTCCTCTCCTGCGCGCACGACCGTGAAACAGCCTTATTCGGTACAGCCTAACACGACCGATGGCCTTCATCATACGACCGGTACAAAAAGTTGGTCAAGGGCTACGCTCTTGACCTTCCTGCTGGTCTGCGCCGGCTGCGCCGAAGGGGTCGAACTGGTCCAGGAAACAGAATCAGGGGGCGTGGTCACGTACCCCTACAAGGGCGACAATGGCCATCTGTATTCTCGGCTTCGGGACGACGCGTTTCAGATTATCGAGAAACGCTGTGGGAAGCACTATACGATCGTCAGGGAAGGCGAAGCGAAAGGCTCGAGCCGCGTGTCGGGCGTGGTCGAGGGGATGGAAGAAGTGATTACGGTACGACGCTGGGCAATCCAGTTCCGCTGCAAGTGACGGGGAATCCGACCGGCGCGACTATCGTCCTGCCACCCTCTGCTGTGTCTCCTGAAAGTCCATGAGATCCTTGATCGTCAAGAGGCGCAACAGAGTAACGTTTTGTTCCTCCACACGCGCGCGCCCATCCTGTTCATTCCGATCCACGATCACCAGTGCATGGTCCACCTTTAACCCTGCCTCGCGGGCTGCCTTGACCGATTTGATGAGGGACCCCCCGCTGGTCAGCACGTCGTCCACAATCAACGCTTGGTCCCCCGGTTTGACCGCCCCTTCGATCAGCTTTCCGAGCCCGTGGTCCTTGGGTTGCCTACGGACCACAAACGTGCGCCACTCCCGCCGAGGCGTACCATGATAGCCATAGCCTGAGATGGCTGTGGAAATGGCAATGGCGCCGATCTCCGGCCCACCAATGCAGTCACACGGCAGGTCTTTGATGGCCTCAAACGCCAGTTGGGCAACCAGGTTGCGCGGGGCCGGGTAAGCCATGAGAACCCGGCAGTCCACATAAAATGGACTGATGCCTCCGGAGGCCAGCTTGAAGCCGGTGGTCCGGTCCCACTTGAAGGACTGAGTCGTTACAAAAGCTTTCGCGAGATCCTCTCTCAACAAGTCCAGCTCTCCAGCTAGAAGGCAGGCGCATCATACAGGCTGGCTGCAGGCGCGATCAAGTCTGAGGACGCAGCAAACTCTTCCACTCTTCACCAGCCAACGTGAAATCCAGCTTTTGCTTGACCTCTGTTCAGAGTGCTGTATCTTGGTGAAATGATAGTGCTGTAATCTGCTTGTTTTACCAGGGCTTGGCCTCATCTAACCCGAAAGGAGCCATTATGATCGGACGGGCAGTCGTCGCAGCGATTCTGGTGATGACGTTTGCAGCGCCGGTGTTCGCGGATCCCAAATCCCCAGGCGTTGATCGGCGGGAACATCGACAGAAGCAGCGGATCAAGCAAGGGGTCAAAAGTGGAGAGCTGACAAAGGAGGAAACTCGATCGCTCAAGGCCGAGCAGAGAGCGATCCGCGCCGAAGAGCGCCAGATGAAGTCAGACGGATCCCTGACGAGAGAGGAACGCAAAGAGCTGCACCGTGATCTGAACGAAAGCAGCCGGAATATTTTCCAAGAAAAGCACGACACGCAGACCCGCTAGGCGTGAAGCTGGTTTACACCAGTGCACCAGCCCTAGCAGGAGCCAAGCATCCCAGGGGGACAGGTCGTTTTTGGAGGCTTAGGAGCGGGCGTTTTCTCAATGATGGCCGGAGGCTCTTCGCTCTCAGCTCCGCCTTCTACCCCTGCCTTGGTGGGAGGACTTGGAGACGGCGTACTACAGCTGAGGCAAATAAGTGTCATAAATATGAGCAAAGATTTTCCCACCTTATGCTTCTTCCAGTAAGCGGTAAGGCGTTGTATGGAATCTATCACGATACCTCTGCAGAAGTTTTAGCTTAGACCTTAACTCGGTCCAATCTACTACAAACACACAGAGAGGTAAATAGGCAAAACTAAAGGTATTCCTATTGATCACCAGCCAGTAATCCGTGACGTATCCGAAGAGATACGTGATTCAACCAGTGAGTCCTACCCCTGCGCAAGAAGTCGTGTCGGGGCGGGCACAGGAATCGCATTCTCCTGCAGCCCGATGGGACGAGTCTCGCCCTGGGTGTCTTTGATCCTTTTATTCCTGTTAGTCGAGGGAATGTCGATGCCGAATCCCTTTCGGGCCCAGGCGGCGGAGTCTCCTCAGGGGCAACAACCTGGCGGGCAGCAAGCGCCGTCCTCGAACAGGATTCTCGTGAAAAACATCAAAGTAACCGGGAACACCGTGTTCAGCAACGAAGTGTTGGCGACCGTGACCAACCCCTATCTCGGCAAAGCTCTCACGCTGCCGGAACTCGAAGAGGTCGCCACAGCCCTGACCCACTTTTACAAAGAGAGGGGCTATACCCTGGCGAGTGCCTATCTTCCTGAGCAGGAGATCAAAGAGGGGGTCGTGGAGTTTGTGATCCTGGAGGGACGGCTGGGAGACCTCATCATATCCGGAAACAAACACTACTCGACAGAGTTTATCCGAAAGGGCTTCCGCAGGGTCATCAAGGAACAGATCATTCGGAACGACTCCCTGGAACGGTCACTCCTGCTCTTGAATGAGAACCTCGATCTGAAAGTGTCCGCCACCCTCGAGCCCGGCGCGGTGACGGGCACGACCAATATCCTCGCCAAGGCCGAGGACAAGCGCCCCCTCCATGCCTCGCTCGACTTCAACAACTACGGGTTCAATACGATCTCCCGCTACCGGTTCGGCGCCGGCATTGAAGCGGGCAATGTGCTCGTCGACGGAGCTGCTCTGAACCTCAATGGGATCATCGGCAACTTTCCAGACCAACTCCTTTTTGGGACCGGTGCGTACTCCGTGCCCATCAGCGCCCATGGAACAAAACTGGTCGTCTCAGGTTCAGGCGGAAAATTCAACGTCGGAGCTGAACTGGCCGCCATTGGGATCGAGGGACGAATCCAGACTGTGGACGTGTCGGTCACACATCCGTTCATCAAGACCCGGTTCCAGTCGCTGCTTGCCGAGTTTGGCTTTGCGGCCAAGAACAATCATCTGTCCGCGCTGGGGCAGACCCTCGGCGATGACCGGGTACGACTCCTCAAGCTCGGAATCAATTACGATCGCCTGGATCGTTCGGGCCGCAACTTCTTCTCGTTGTACGGCTTCCAGGGATTAAGCGACGCTCTTGGCGGCATGCCCGATAACGATCCTCTTGCCACTAGGCTGGGCGCGGACAATCGGTTTACGAAGGGCACCCTTTCCACAGGCCGAATTCAAAGTCTCGGGGGTGATGCCCTTCTGATCCTGCGGGGGACTGGACAGATCAGCTCCAGCGCCTTGCCCGTCATCGAAATGTTCTTGCTCGGCGGGCCAGATTCAGTTCGCGGGTATCAGTTGGGCGAACGGTTCGTCGATGAGGGTTTTGCGGTGACAGCCGAACCACGGATCCCCCTCTTCCCCTCAGTCCTGCCCTCGACTCAGGTTGGGGCGTTCATTGATTATGGGGCCGGGCGACTTCTGAATCCCGCGTCAGGCGAGGCGACGTTCAGCAACCTCACCGGCACCGGCGTCAGCCTGAATACTGCCCTTCCTTATTATGAATCTAAGATCCGTGTTGACGTCGGATTCCCACTCGGCCCCACTCCTATTGGCGGGACCCTGAGTGGAGGCCGTTCACCGACCGTGTATTTGCAAGCAATTGCGCGGTTTTAGGCCATGCTCCTTTTGGGGGGATACTATTGGGGGGCCTCTTATAGGTCATGCTTTTTCTCCGTCATGCGCTACACTTCTTAAGGCACCTGAGACACGGGCTGAAAGCGCGGCTTCAATCGAAACGGAACAGCAGGCACGAAGGCACAGATGACCCAGCATCCAGCACCAATCAAGCTTTTAGCTGGTCTGCTCGTTATGCTCCAGATCTGGATGCCTCTGGTGGCAGCAGCCTTGCCCCAGGACGGCCAGGTCGTTGGAGGCCAAGCCACAATCCAGCAGGCCTCACCCCAAAAGCTCAACATCCAACAGGCCTCAGATCGAGCCATTTTGAACTGGCAGCAGTTCTCGATCGCCTCAGGCGAAACGGTCCAGTTCTACCAACCGTCGGTGAACTCGGTTGCCTTGAACCGGGTCATCGGCGGTGACCCCTCCTTGATTCTGGGCAGTCTTCTGGCCAACGGGCGGATCTTCCTGGTAAACCCGAACGGAATCCTCTTCGGAGCCGGAGCCGTCGTGAATGTGGGCGGCCTGCTTGCCACCACCTTGCGGATTCAAGACCAGGACTTCATGGCTGGCAGATACGTCTTTACGCGGGATCCTGCTGATCCGCTCAGGTCCGTGATCAACCAAGGGGAAATTCGGATCTCCGACAACGGCTTTGTCGCGCTGGTCGCTCCCGGCGTGAGCAATGATGGATTGATCGTCGCGAATCTCGGCAAAGTCCTGCTGGGCTCGGGGCAACGGCTGGTGCTGGATCTGATGGGGGATGGTCTCATCAACTATGCCATCAGCGGCAAGATTCTCGAACAGGTCGTCGGCCCTGACGGTGCCCCCCTCAGCTCAGCCGTGCGGAATGCGGGAACCATTCAGGCCGACGGCGGCCAAGTAATCCTATCAGCCAAAGCCTCCGGTGATATCTTCTCCTCCGTCGTGAACCAGAGCGGGATCATCCGGGCACGCAGCCTCGTAAATCATGGCGGTGTCGTAAAGCTGATCGGGGGCGACGAGGGGCTCGCTGTCGCAACGGAAGCCGGAGCAATGCGGCCGACCGGAGAGGTGAGCGGGATCGTCAGCAACACCGGAACGATTGATGTGTCGGCAGCCGAGTCGGGCGCCGCGCCTGGTTCGGTCGTGCTCGCCGGCGAGCGTGTGGGCCAGTTCGGGACCATTAACGCCCATGGTGCGGAGAACGCGCGAGGAGGCGATGTGATTGTCACCTCGACCGAGCGGACTCTCTTGTCGAATGGCAGCCTCACGGACGTGAGCGGAATAGGGAATTCATCCGCAGGGACGGTGCGCATCTGGTCCGATCGGGACACGTTTTTCACGGCGGGCTCGACCATCTTGGCGAGGGGCGGCGAGACGGGTGGCAACGGCGGGTTTGTTGAAGTCTCAGGAAAGGAGAACCTCGGATTTGCCGGCTTCGTGGACGCGCTGGCACCCCATGGCGCGGTCGGGACCCTCCTGCTCGATCCGATGAACATCATCGTCCAGACCGTTGGAGGCGTACCATATGCCCCAGGAGTCAACAACCTCTTTGGGAACACGCCAGCAGCTACCGTCACGATCACACCGGCGAGCATTAACGTC
>JAHWYE010000079.1 GCA_020028195.1 Nitrospirota bacterium | reverse complement strand
CACACCGGCAAGAATCGTCCTTGCTGCGAGTGGCAGTTCCACCAGCCAGAGGAGTTGGCGCCCGGTCATGCCCATGGCGATGGCCGACTCGCGGACCGCGCGATCCACACCCAGAATGCCTGCCAAGGTGTTCTGCAAGATGGGCAAGAGGGCATAGAGCACGAGTGCAACGATGGCCGTATGCTTGCCGATCCCACCGATGAAGGGAAGAGGAATCAAAAACCCGAAGAGGGCTAGGCTCGGCACGGTCTGCATGACATTGGCAAAGCCCAACACCCACCGCCGCAGTGCTTCACGTCTGGTGAGCAGGATGCCGGCCGGAATAGCCATCGCCGTCGCGATCGCCATGGCCACCGAGACAAGCCCCACATGTTCCAGGGTCAACTCCAGAAGTTCGCCCATCAAGCCAGACTGCATCAGACATTACCCTTGGTATCGAGACAAGACAGAACGGCTCGCACCTCGTCGCCCTGCGCCAGCAAAAATTCCGAGGGCGTGGTCAGGACTTCCAAGCGCCCCTGGTGCACCAGGCCGACGCGCGTCGCGAGGAGCAGCGCCTCACGCACATCGTGCGTCACGAAAATTGCGGTCTTGCCGAGGTTCTGTCGCATGGCAAGGAACTGGCGCTGCAGCTCCATGCGGGTCATCGGGTCCAGCGCGCCGAACGGCTCATCAAATAGCAGCAAGGGAGGATCCGCCGCTAACGCACGGGCGACACCGACCCGTTGGCGTTGGCCGCCAGACAGCTCCCGGGGGTAGCGGTGGGCAAACTCGGCCGGGGGCAGCTCGACCTGAGTAAGTAATCCAACGACGCGCCGATCGATGTCCTGCTGCGGCCAGCTTTCCAATCGTGGGACCAAGCCAACGTTGGCCGCGACCGTCAGGTGCGGGAACAGTCCCGCTTCCTGGATCACGTACCCGATGCGGCGTTTGAGCCTGATGGAATTCCACGCTGTGGTGGGCCTTCCCTCCACCAGCACTTCTCCCTCGCTCGGCAGCAGCAATCCGTTGACCAGCTTGAGGACGGTGGTTTTGCCTGAACCACTGCGCCCAAGCAGGACCAGAGTCTCGCCTGCTTCGACGTCAAACGACAGGTTGCGAAGGATGTCTTGCCGGCCGAGGCGGTAGAAGACGTTTCGAAAGGAGACTAGTGGGTTCGCTGGCGGAGTCACGGAGTCGAGGTTGAGCTTGGCCTGGCGAGCCACAGGTTCTCGGCAAAGGGCCATTCGCCGTCCACCCATTGCGCCTCGCACACAAAACCCGTGCGCCGAGCCATACCGGGGATCTCTTCGACCACGTATTTATGGCAGGCCTCGGTCCAGATGGTTTCACCGGTTTGCAACGTGCAGGTGAAGTCCGCGGCCGGAACCCTGACAGTCTGCTTCTGCTTCGAGCGAAGATGCATCTCGATGCGACGCTCGTCTGCGTCGTATCGGACCTCGTGCGCGAAGTTGTGCAGCACAAAGTCCGCGCCGAGCTCTCGATTGATGCGGGCCAGCAGATTGAGGTTGAACGCCGCAGTGACACCGGCTGGATCGTCGTAGGCCTGCAGGAGGTCGGACACCAGTTTCTCCAGGTCGGTGCCAAGCATCAGCGCATCGCCGGGCAACAACCGCTGCCGGATCTCGCACAGGAAACGCTCGGCTGCAGCGCGATCGAAGTTGCCGACCGTGCTCCCCAGAAACAGCACCAGCAGTGTCTCGCCCATCCGGCGACGGGCGGCCACTTCGCTCAGGCCATCCAGATAGGATTTCTCTAGCCCCACGACACTGACCGACCCCAGGCTGGAGAGCGTGTGCTGACACTTGGCCAAAGCCGACGGAGACATATCAATGGGATAATAGACGACCGGTTCTCGTCGCGCGAGGGCTTCCAGAATCCACCGCGTCTTGCCGCCGCTCCCACTGCCGAGTTCCGCCACAACAACCGGCGGAGGCAGGTGCTCGAGGATGGTCGGGGCGTACCGTCGCAAGAGACGTTCGTCCGCACGCGTGAGCCCGTATTCCGGCAACAGAGTGATCGTTTCAAAGAGCGCGGTTCCGATCTCATCGTAGAGATAGATGGAAGGCAATTCCTTCTGACCGGGTTTGCTCAGGCCCTCTCGAACGGCCCGGGCAAACACCTCCTCGTGAGTCGGCAAACCCTGGAGCCGCGCGGACAGGCCGTCAGTTCTCAACGCACCGAAATCCGGCATAGACATAGGGATACCCTGGCCTGAACCAGTTGCGAAACGACCGGCGCAACAGGCGCACTGCCGTACCCGGTGAGGCTCCCTTCAGAACATAGTGGGCACCATCAAAGAAGGGTACCGAATACCCGGGATAAAAGGGAAACGGCTCGAACCCGTGAAATGAATGGAAGACCGTCGCGGTCCACTCCCACCCGTTGCCCGCCAGTTGAGAAACCCCGAACGCGCTGTCTCCCAGTGGAGTCGCGGTGACGGGGAGGGGGTCCCAGCGTTGCAAACCGAAGTTGCCCCGACGCCCATCAGGGAACTCCTCGCCCCAGGGGTATGGCCGTTCCTCCCCGTTGGACGTTCCGTAGGCTGCACGATGATACTGCGCCTCAGTCGGGAGGGCCTTGCCCACCCATGCGGCATAGGCCCGGGCCTGCTCGTAGGGCACATAGACCGGCCAGTCGGGCGGCAGCGGAATTTCCTCCGCCATCGTGCGCCAGAACCACCGATCGCCCCGTTTGGCCCAAAAGTGCGGTGGATCGGCACCGGCACGGACGAATTCAAGGTATTGCTGATTGGTGACTTTGTATTTGCTGATTGCCAACCCCGGCACGGTCACCACATGGGCGTCGAATTCATTATCCCACCCAAATCCTGCCTGGCGTGTACGGCCCAAGGTCGCAGTCCCGCTTGGTATGTCAATCATGGTATGCACAGGCGCAGGACCAGAACATGGCGGACTCGCCGGGCCGGCCACTTTCCGGTCTCGTGACAGGTTGTGAAGGATGTAGGAGAAGGTCTCGGCATGCATCAGCCGATGCTCAAGGGCGACATGAAGGGACTGCTCCGCTGTTTCCTCCAGCACCGCGTCGAGCCCCTGACGGATCGCCTTGTTATACCGCTGCACCTCCGCCACCGATGGCCAGTCTGACGAGCGGTCACTCGGCAACTGTCCAGGCAGGGGATCGATCCCGAACGCGAACAGCCGGTCAAACTCGTGGTTGCAAGAGGTCAGGCTGAACCCATGGTGACCGATCAGATTCCAATCAAATGCTTCGAGATGTCCGAGATAGAAAATGATGCGGTGGCGTTCCGGGATGGGCCGTTCGTAGAACGAGTCGGGCCGGACCATCGCAAATAACGCATCGGTGCAGGCACGAGCCTCCATGAGTGTCCGGACCAGATCGGTTCGTGACTCCATGAAGTACCCCTCCGATGACCCGCTCTCCAGGGCGGTCAGTAAGACGACGAAACCGAGGGGCAATTGTATACTAGGAAGCTCCGCGGAAGAAACCAAATTAGTCGGCGCATCCCGGTTCTGTATCCTCATCGGCCGAGGCTGGTACGCCGCCGGCCTGCCAGCATCACGTTTACGGTGACTTCCGATATGACCATCGCTATACTTCATGAAGTGGAGTACAGCATGCTTATGTTAATTCGTATGCGAAACAGGTTAGAATCCTCAGAACCGATCGATGCGGATGTGTGAGGTGTGAATGCCATTGAAATATGCTCTCTATCCAGGATGCGCGGCGAAGGGGGCCACGCCGGAACTGCACCAGTCCACGATGGCGATCATCGGCCGGCTCGGTATTGAGGTCGTGGAGTTGACTGCAGCTTCCTGTTGTGGAGCCGGTGTCATCAGCGAGGCAGACCCGGACGTGGCACTCGCGCTGAACGCCAGGACATTCGCACAGGCCGAGGAGCTTGGCTTAGACGTGATGACGATCTGCGGAACCTGCCAGGGTGTCATGGGAGCGGCGAACAAACGTTTGAAGACCGAGCCTGGCTTGCTGGAGCGGATCAACCAGGTGCTGGCCCGCGACGGTATCGCCTATCGAGGGACAGTCCAGGTGAAACACCTGCTCTGGATCGTTGTGCGCGAGGTTGGACTTCACCGTCTCGGGCAGCAGGTCCGCATCCCGATGCAGGACTTTCGGATCGCGCCGTTCTACGGCTGCTACATCCTGCGGCCCTCTTGGGATCTTGGGTTCGATGACCCTGAGAATCCCACCTCGCTGGAGAAGGTCATCAAAACGGTCGGCGGCGAGCCCGTAGCCTATGCCGGGCGCACGAAGTGCTGCGGCTTTCCGATCATCCTCGAAAAGGAAGCGATCGCGGTTGCCATGGCCGGGACGAATATGAAGGAGGCTAAGGATGAAGGGGCTGACTTCATGGTCACCCCTTGCCCGCTCTGCCACATGAGCCTGGACATCTATCAGGATCGGGCAGGCCGAGCCGTCAAGGCACAGCTCGATCTCCCGATCCTGCATCTGCCTCAGTTGTTGGGGCTGGCCATGGGTGTCCCACCCAAAGACCTGGGTGTGTCACGCCATCTGGTGCCGGTGGATTCGATTATCCGCGTGGTGGAAAAACGCAGGGCCGAACAAAAGCCCGCCTGAAGGAGCGAGCGCATGAAGGTTGTGAATCTTTCGGACTATCATCAGTTTAGCAGCGAGAAGATGAAGAAGAACAATATCTTTCAGACCCAACGGTTTTTTTGCGACGTCTATTGTTTTGAGCCGGGCCAGGAGCAGAAGGGACACGTGCACGGCGACCAGGACAAGGTTTACCTGGTGCTGGAAGGGCAGGGGAAAATCAAGGTAGGGAATGACGAGCGAGTCCTGGGACCAGGGCAGGGGACTATGGCGCCGGCTGGGGAACCCCACGGCGTTTTCAACCACACCTCCGCTCGTCTGAAAGTCTTGGTCTTTGTTGCACCCAATCCCTAATATCAGCGAAGATTCAGCGGCGTCGTCACGGTAATGGCTCCAGCCAGGTCGCCTTCGCGAGCGCCTTCTTTTGGGTAACCGGAGATGTCCAGGTCGCCTTTCGGTTCCCCATGGCATTTTAGACAGTCCCGAACATAGTAAATAGGCATCACCACTCTGAGGGTTCTTCCTTCCTCAGTGAGCTCACTGACGTATGCCTCTGCTCGTGGCCTTCCAGATAACCATTTCAGGACGGAGGCTTCATATTCGTCGGGCTCGTTCTTGGGATTCCTCGGTTGCAACGTGGTTTGCTTCAGTCGGACATGGGATTGTTTGGAGAACCGTGCCGCCGCCTGGCTGCCGTAGGTGGCCGGAATAAAGTTCTTGTACCCGATTCCCCGTTGATTGATGACCACCTGAGCATCACGGATCACTTCCTTACTGGCCACGACAAAGGCCGGCAACAATTCTCGCGCCAAGGGCGGCACCGTGATAGACACCGGTGTGTTCTGAATCCTGGACACGTCAATGCCGGTCTGTTTACGGAATTCTTGAATCAGTTGTTGCTCAAACACCTCAGGCGTAAATCCTTTGTCCCCTCGATGAGAGTCGTCGATCAACGCCTGATTCTGATCAATGACCATTCGACCCGCGCTGAACAACTTGGCCAATAACCGGGCCGTCTCTTCAGCCTCTGCACGTTCAACAGACCTCGCCCACTCCGGACTCATGACCAGGACGGCCAAAATCGCGACGAGCCCGGTCATCATCGTCTTCCACAGCTTCATCATGTGACCTCCGTTCTTGCCCTTCACTGACCAGCTCGTACCCGACACGTGCCTTGATCGTAATGGGTGACCATTCCTTTTACATCGAATGGCAAACCTTCAGCAGCGGCGCGCCTGGGGAACGCATAGTCTTCCTCCAACCAACGCCGCCGAATCTTGGCCAGCCGCCCGGAGTCCTCCAACTGGAAGAGGAGATCGTTCACCAACCACCGCAGCCGGTAGTTGTCTTCTGCCATCACAACCGCATACTGCTCCCGCGTCACGGTCCACGGCTTCCCGGTTTTCATTAGGATTTGATGCCAGTCTTTCCGTACCCGGGTCACCATGAACTGTAACACCGGCTGCTGGCTTAAGATCACGTCAATCGCGGGATCCTCAGATTCAAATGCGGCCGGAAGTGAATCGCACACAACAAGCTTGATTCCCGTTAGGTTGGCTTCCGCATACATTTGTGCGCTTGTTCCCTCCTGAACAGCGACCGCAAATCCCGCCAAAATCTGTTTCGGCATGGCAAGGCTCTCCGGCTTCTCCAGTTGCTCACGAAGTTGAGCACGCAGGCGCTCGTTGACCTCCGACCGCTGTGTGATTCCCCCAATCCCTCCATCAAAAAAGTACGGCATTGAGTAGGCGAGTCCATCCCTTCCCAAGGCCGGAATATTCGCGCTGACCCCGGACACAAACAGATCAAGCTTCCCCTCATTCAGCTGCACAAACAAATCTCGAAAGCGAACCAGGTTCAACACCGGAGTGATCGTCTGGCCGTTCTTGCAGCGGCGTGATAGCGCGTCGGCAATTTCTCGGACGAGTTCCACATCCATGCCTGTCACTCGGAGACCCTCGTCTGTGTAAATAGCCGGGAAGACAAAGGGCCGCCGAGGTTCAATCGCCATCCCGACATGCAATCGTCCTCGTGTGCAGATCTTATCGAGCTCATCGGTGGTGACGGGATAAATTAGCTGGATGGCATCCACGACAAGGCCACACCCTTGGAGCGCCAAGCCCATCACCAGCAAGAGGCTTGCTTGCATTCCTTTGCTCAAAATCGAAGGCCTGTGAGAAATACCCATTGCTGTGTCTGTCCACCTTCGCCTTGAAAATCCACACCGTACTGGGCGTACTGCAATCCAAAGTCCACGGCAATCCCATGAGCGACGGGAAAACGGACTCCGATTTGCCCCCCATACAAGAATCCAGGGCCGTTATTCCCGGGACCCGGCAGAACCCCTCCCACGAGCAATCCCAGATACGGCACCGCTCGGTCTTCCAGAGGGCCGAACAGCACGTGCCGGATGATCCGGTTGAGTGATAACTGAAGAACTGATAGGTGGCTCTGACCTCCAGGTTTCCATAGCGGAGCGCCGTGATGCCGGCCTGGATGCCGATCTCTCGATCGTCCGGCGCGAACGTTTGTTGGCGAAGCATGACGTCAAAATTGAATGGCTTGATCGGGAGCACCTCCCAAAATGCTTCCTGCGCCTGGGCATGGCCAGAAATGAAGAACACAAGCAGCAAGACAGGGTGCCAGCATCGGGCACGCAAGCTGGAGAACAGCCAGCACGTGTCGCAGCGTCTTTTCATCATAGGCCCTCCGACGCCGGCGGCTACTGTACCTGAAACGGATAATGAGTGTCGACCCGATCGAACGAACGCGGCACAAACTCCGTCAGAGTTTACACAAAAAAGAACCGGCGGGCTGATCTTGGAGAGACCAGTTCCGCCGGTGGCATGTCACCGCTCGAACTTATGGCGCCGGAGTCGGCGTGATCTCCGTCTGAGGAATTTCTACCTTCCAAGGAGTTTGAGGCATCAGAGGGGCCGGCTTGGCCTCAGGTGAGGCAATCAGCACCGCGATGGCTCCTCGCAAGGCGCCGGTGAGGGAGTGAGTCACGAGGGGATACGCGCCGGCAGATTCGACGACCACATCAAAGGTGGCGGCGCTGCCTGGGCCAACGACGTAGGTCTGGACGCCGCTGAGCTTGTTGGCGGGATTGCCGCTTTCATACACGTTGTCCCAGATTTCACCGATCGGATGAAACGCGGAGAACTCGTTCGGACCTGCATTGACGAAATAAATCCTCACTCGCTCGCCAGGCTTGGCCTCAAGAGCGTGGCCGCCGGTCACGAAGGGATGATACTTGAAAATTCCCCCATTAAAGATGATATGGTCGAACTTGCGGTCGAACATGGCCTGTACATCGTCGGGATTCTTGAACAGCTCCGACTGGACCAGGACGTATTCCCGGTCTGCTTTGGGCCAGGCCTTCGCATTCTTCGGGTCCACGATGATCGCGCCAAACATGCCGCGAGCGACATGCTGAATCATCGGCGGTGCGCCGCAGTGATAGAAAAAGACGCCGGGCTTCTTGGCCACGAAGGTATAACTGATGGTTTCGTCGGCGGCATTGATCGCCCGATAATTTTTCAGGAAGTCGATCTCGGCGGCGTGGAAGTCCATCGCGTGCGGGAAGACATTCGTTTTGGGGTTCTCAAGAGTAAACTGCACGGTATCGCCCTCCGTCACCCGCACCACCGGACCCGGGAACTGGCCGTTGAAGGTCCAGGCTTTGTATTTCATGCCTCCTCCATCCACGACTAATTCCGTCTCAACCGCCGTCATCTTGACTTCGTGGGTTTTTGCAGATGCGGGCTCAACGCCAAAGGTCTGGCTCCCAACCACCAGGACAGAGAGGGCGAATACAAACGAGAACCACCAGCGGAGCCGAGTAGATGCGAACCTCATGTGTGCCTCCTTGTCAGTCGCTTGTTGCGATCAGTTGGATCGGGGGCGAGTATAGACGAGCGGCATGAGCTAAAACATGATCTAGATCATGCTAGGAAAAATAAGTTTAATCTACGGACGTGAGGAGTTCAGGAGTGGAGTGAAGCGAGTTGCTTGAGCTTGCTCAAATCCTTAATCACGATGTGCTTCGCCGTACCGGAGACCAGCCTGGCACGCTTGAACCGGGCCATGATCCGGATCGTAGTCTCCACCGTGACGCCAACCATGTTCGCCATATCCTGGCGCGTGAGCCTGACCTCTAGATGGAGGCCTTCCGGCCCACGGACGCCAGCCCGTGAGGCCAGGTTCGCCAGCAAGGCGGCTAATCGCTGCTCGGCTCGGTCCAGCGCAAGGATTTTCACATTTTCCTGCGCTTCATTCAGACGCTTGCCCAGATACTTAATCACTTCCAGCGATGCCTCTGGGTTTCGGCGAAGCATCCCGAAATAGGACTTCTTGTTGAGGCGGAGGATACTCACGTCGCCGATCGGCTGAGCCGTACCGGGATGAGGCGCTCCGTCGAAGACCGCTGCCTCGCAGCAAAAGAGGTCGCCGGGCAGCAGGACCTTGAGCGTGCATTCCTTGCCATCTGCGGATGACTTGACGCACTTCACCGCCCCTTCTTTGACGATATGGAAGTAATTGGCAGGGTCGCCCTCGCGGAAGATGAACTCGCCCTTGCCATAGTGGGCCTCGGTCATCTCAGCAGCAATCTTGCGGCGGTCTCGCTCAGCCAACATGCTGAAGAGTGGAATCTTCCGGAGTGGGTCCGATTTCTTCATGGCATGGACAGAGGGAATCAGAGGATCCGCTTGGCGGTTTCGACGATGGTGCGTGCGCCGACCCCAAAGCGATCAATCAGCTCGTCCGGCTTGCCGCTGTGGGGGATCTCTCGCACCGCCAGTTTGTGCACACGGATGCCTTCGCTGCCGACTGCGCTCAGGACTGCATCCCCCAGCCCCCCATGCTCATAATGATCCTCAACCGTGAGGATTCTGCCCTGCGTGGCTCGGGCGCTATCGAGGAGGGTAGTTCGATCGATCGGCACGATGCTGTAGAGATCAATGACTCGCACGGAGACGCCGGCTTCCTTAAGCTGGTCATAGGCTTTCAACGCCTCGAACAAGGTCACGCCGGCCGCCACAATCGTCAGTTGATCGGACTGGCTTTGCCGGACCACTTTGGAGCCGCCGATCTTGAAGGGTTCGTCATTGCCGTACAGGATCGGGGACTTGGGCCGGCTGGTCCGGATATAGACGGGCCCTCGGTGTGCAGCGGCTGCTTCGACCAGCCGATGGGTGCAAACAGCATCGGATGGATAGAGCACCACCATGCCCGGCTGCGCTGCCATCATGGCAATATCTTCGAGGCCCATCTGGGAAGGGCCGTCCTCGCCGATACTGACGCCGACATGTGACCCCATCAGCTTGATGTTGGAGTGGCTAATGGCGGCCATGCGAATGAAGTCATAGGCCCGAGTCAGGAAGCAGGCGAAGGTGGCGGCGAAGGGGATCTTGCCGGTCGAAGCCAGCCCGACAGCAGCTCCGACCATGTTCTGTTCTGCGATGAAACTCTCAAAAAATCGGCCAGGGAACTGTTTCCCGAACTTGTCCGTGAATGTGGAGTTCTTGACATCAGCGTCGAGTCCCACGACCAAGGGATTGGCCTCGCCCAACGCAGCCAACGCGGCACCGAAGGCCTCCCGCGTCGCGACAGAGTCCGTGGGCTTGTAGGCGGGCGGGGCCATCGCTTTCACCGGCCTGGCACCGTTCACGGAGGGTTCAGGTCGCCGGATCTCAGGCTCGACCGCGCCAGGCTTCAGTTGACGCGTCAGCTCATCAATGGCTTTCTGCGCCTCTTCTCCTTTCTTGAGCGCCTTCCCGTGCCAATCAGGACGATCCTCGATAAAGGAGATCCCTTTCCCTTTGAAGGTCCGGGCCAGCAGTGCAGTCGGTTTTCGCTGCGTGCGAGCGGCCTCTTCAAACGCCGCCAATAGCGCGGCCGGATCGTGGCCGTCCACCACGAGGGTATGCCATCCGAATCCGGCCCAACGTGAGCGATAGCCTTCCATGTCATGCTGCAACATGGTGGGATCGCTCTGTCCCAGACGATTCACGTCCACGATGGCGCAGAGGTTATCCAGCGCGTAATGCCGCGCCAGAACGAAGAAGTGAATGAAATATGGATCTGTGATAAGGGCCGTTTCGTGCATCACTATACAGACAGCAAAAAGCGACTCACGGAGCCTCTGCTTCGCAAAGATAAAAATTTAGCGCGTGCTTCCTGGGAGGAGGCGACCAAACTCGCCGCGGAGAACTTCCTCAAAGCCAAGGAAAATTTTGTCATCCTCGCCTCCGGTAGACTTGCAAATGAAGATTTATTCAATTTGAAGTCACTGGCTGAACATTCTGGAGGCAAAGCATATCTGTACTCGCACATGGCCGGCGGCGTGCAGCGC
>JAHWYE010000078.1 GCA_020028195.1 Nitrospirota bacterium | reverse complement strand
TGATACTCCATAGGGCGCGCCGGATCAGCATCCCCGCCGGACCAATGAAGCGTCGTCGCTTTCGCCAACTGACATAGCCCGGCGCCTCGCCGACCAGCAGATAGCCGGTGGCGGCATCACCGTACACCTCAGGCCCGAACTTTCGCCAAGGGTTCATGGTCGAGCAGATTGTGCAGGAGACGATGTCGCTCTGCAAGGTCCGCAGAGCTTGAGGGACATCGAGTTGGGGGTCAGCGCGAGGCTGGATTCTTGGCCCGACGCCGGGCGGTAGTTTGGTCCTTCGGTTGGTCGTGCTCCTTGTGCTCACGCGGCAGTCTCAACTGTTGGACTTCTTTGATCGTCTGTTCAAGGTTCGGAAGCGGCGTCGTTCCAGGACGTCGTGCCTTCGCTAAGGCCACCGCCTGGACATATCTCATGCCCTTGACGCAACAGAGATACGCGATGACTACTGAGACGGAACGCCCCATCCCGGCTCGACAGCAGACGATCACACGCCCTGAGGACAGATGCCACTCTAACCATGCCACAGCTCTTTCCACGTCATGGGGATCAGCTTCGGTGAATTCCTTGAGCGGAATGCGCGCGTAGGCAATGCCCCGTGGCGGGTTGAGCTCATATTCAGCCGCGACAAAGAGCAGGCCGCCTATGGATGACGGCAGCTTTTTTGCATCCTCGACGTTCCCAACCAACAGCGAGTCTGTAATGATGTGCATAGCGTTCCATTATACCGGAGGCCTGGAGGCCGTCAAACCTGCCTGGAGTTTATCACAACACCTCAAGGCCCTACCGGCCTCCGTCGACCTGAGCCGCTGATTCCAAATGAGACCTCCGCCATTCAGCGGGGTGTTGAAAAACACCTGCCTCGAAGGATCAAGGAATTCGGGTCCACGTGCCAGGACTGGGTCAACGCCGGAGTCCAGGATGTTCAAAAAGGCCGTCCAGCGCGGTCGCAGCGAGTGAGAAGCCGAAGCGTACTCAGTCCCGTACGTTGAGGCTTTAAGCGACGCGAGAACAAAGCTGGAGGCCTTTTTCAACATCCTGCTAGCGCAGTTGCAGAAACGTATCCAGACCGCTATACTCGTGCCTCTAGTAACGTGCGCGGGAGGGATTCTCGGGATGAGGGCAATCTCCGTCGAGCAGGCCGAGTCAAGACTCAGCGCGGTCCGCTGCGCGATCTGTAAGACCAACGGGTTCGTGATCGACCGCCGGACCATGCAGCCGGATGGGGAATGGAAAGGCGCCTGTGTCAAGTGCCGGTACAGCTTTCCTGTCCATACTGACATGGAGTTTTACCAGCGAACCCAGCCAGATATACCGTATCGGTTGAAGGAGATCACCTGCCCCGCCTGCCAGAGCCGGGGAGTGGACCTGGACTTTCGGATCGTCATGTCGGTACGGGAGGCTCACTATTTTGTGACCTGCAAGACCTGCGGGCACCAATTCCCAGAAAGGTCCACGCTTGAAACATTCGAATAGCCCTAATCTGGATTGATTGATGTATACTGATGGCTATGAGTGCTCCTAAGCCCCCCCAGAACCCCAAGGCCCCAAAACAGAAGGCCGGCGACCAAGACGCTAAAGCCCGTAAAGAGATCCCCCTCGTATCGGTTCCCAACGACCGTGACATGATCGCTGATGAAATGGCTGAACTCTTCGACGAGGACAAAGTCACCCACCAACACGGTAGCTCTGAACCGGAGGCTGACTAGGCCTGTCACACAGACCGGACTATCTCCACCGCAGTATCAGCAGAGATTCTCCCCACCGTTGACTCACGCCCCTTCCGTTGTTTTCGGACGATCTCTTCAATTCTCACGATCGCTCCTCGGTGCCACTCATCGAATGGGGCGTTGAGGAGAGACTGCTCCCGGTCAAGCCGCCCCACCTCAGGTCGTCCCGTTTCATGGCACAACCAGGCCCGTTTCTCCCCTTTGATCTCCCGTAGCTCACTGACCACTCGATAGAGGGTCGGTTCCCGCTGCACGATGGTCCGGCCGTCCTTCCGCAGCAGAAGGTAGGAGAACTTCAACGCGTCTTTCATGAACCCCACTTCCTGATCAATCGCGGCCACTAGCGGGGGCGGAGTCCAGGGACGCTCTTCATGGCACCAGTCTTCTTCCTTGACCAGCGCCGGACAGGGCCGTTCATGCAAGCACGGGCTATAGACTGTGCAGGCCTTTTCCTCCAGCAGGGCATTTCTCAGCCGGTGTAGATCTCTCGACGCGTCACGCATCGCCGGCTCCAGGATCATCAGGGTGCCGCTCTGATGCAGGAGATCAAGGAGACCGTGGAGCAACTTGGCGCGCCGACTGACTGGATCGCGCGACGTGCAAAAGAGTTCACCCAATGTATTCGCGAGGACGATCAGATCATACCGCTCCCGCCCGCCTATAGTGAGATCGTTCAGGCGCCCGCTCCGCTCAAGGTCGGTCTGCACCGGCAGAAAGCGGGCTTCCGGCGCGACCGCCATCCGACGATAGCCGTTCCACAACCGTTCCGCGTCGAGGAGAGCCGGCTTCGTGTGGTCCACCGCGACCACCTCGATCGGCCTCTGAAGGCCCGACGGTTGATGCCGCATCCAGTCCAAGACCGCCAGCGCCGCAGTGCCGGGGCCGCTGCCGATATCCAGAACGCGCAGCGGTGAACCCGGTGCCGGGTCCGAGACCGGCAATTCGTCCAGCAGTGCCTGAACCTTCCCCAGATTCACAGGCATATAATAGGCCACATAGCCGCGCCTGAGCGCATCGTCGGCCATGTACCCGGCTTCCAACGCGCCGCGATCCCGCGTGAACAGCTGGGAGAGTGTCGCAACGCTGCGGCACAGCCGAGGGAACTCATCTGGACTTGCTGTATTAACGAAGCCCTCGAGGGTTTGGAGCAGTGGACGAGAGAGCGCCCTGACGCCAGGCATGGTCTGTTGACCCTCAGAAAGATCGTGGTGTATGCTGGAACGTGTTTGGCCAGTTGGATCTGTTCAGTCCGTTCAACCGACGAACTGACGAAACGGACACAACCTTCCTAACATTCTGGTCAGGAGTCTCACCATGACTGATGCGATCATGCAAGCCTATCGCGAAGTCGAGCGCGCCATGGAGCAGTACAATAAGGTCCTGGAGGAGCAGGTCACCGTGCTCAGGTCCGCCGAATCGGCAGACCCGACCAAGTTGGAACGCATGACCCATGGGGCGAAAGCCATGCGTGACAGTAGCATGATTTACCTCTCCTATGCCAAGTTCATCGCCTACGGGATGCCGGACAGCGAGGAGATGATCCAAGAAGACCTGCAGGCTTAAGCTTCCTGATTTCCCCGCATCGTTATAACAAAAACAAAGAGCCCGTCCGGTGATCCGGACGGGCTCTCGTGTTTCAGCTCCCTCTCGTTCGGCTCAGATGTTCTGCATGAAATGTGCGACCGCCGCCTGGTCCACGTCGGTGCCCATCATCGCCGACATCGGGACATTGCCGGACTTCTTCCCGGTCAGTCCGCCAGTTATCTCATCGACAATCATCTCGACCGGCATGGACATGCCGCCATACACGTGCGGGCCGGCGATGATCTTGGCCTTGGAATGGCCGTAGATCGCCGCGGCCACGTCCTTGGCTAACCAGGCCACGTAGTTGAACTCGGGAACGACAATCAGCTTGGCTTTCGCGCAGAGCTGCCGCAATTCGGGAATCGGGAAGGGCCGCAGCGAGCGGATCTTGATCAGGCCAACTTGAATCCCCTTGTCCTTGCACAGCCGGATCGCCTCACGGGACTGGGCCGCTGCGCTGCCGGAAGCGACCAGGATGGCATCGGCTCCCTCGACATTCTCCGCGGTCAACAGACCGCCCATGTACTGGTTGATGTATTTGCGCGAGCGCTCGACCGCCGCCCAGACTTCCTGCTGCCAGACCGCGTGGATGTTGTAGGCCATGAAGTTGGACTTCTGCACGGGCGCGTCGCGCGACAGCCGAGCCGGCGGATTCTCCGCATCCAACACCGGCACCGCGCCCCGCCAGGCCTCCCGGGGCGGCAGCTTGATCCCCTTCTCCTGCATATGCACGTAGCCGCGGGCGTGGGTGACGAAGAAGCCGTCGCAGCAGACGCCGACCGGTAGCGTCACATCGTTCTTCTCACTGATGATGAACCCCTTCATGATGAAATCGAACAGGTCCTGTTGGTTCTCGGCGTGAAAGACGATCATGCCACAGTTCAGCAGGTACGAGATCTCGATATTGTCGGGCTGGATCGCCAGGGGCGCGTTGACGACCCGACAGGTGAACATGGCCAACGCTGGCAGCCGATGGCCCGGCCACGACGCGATCGGCTCGAGCCCGCGCAAGGTGCCCGGTCCCGCCGTCGCCGTGAAACAGCGCACGCCCGCGCGCGAGGCGCCGGCGATGGCCGACATGACGCCGTACTCTTCTTCCCCTCGGTAGTACTCCTTGACATAACCTTCGCCGTACAGCACCCCGATGAGCTGCATGGTCTCGCTCTGGGGAGTGATCGGATAGGCAATCGACAGATCCACATTTGAGCGACGCACCGCCTCCTTGGCCGATTCGCTTCCGGTGATAAACTCCTTCGTCCGAGGCGCTTCGAAGAACATATACTCGGGCGTGACGATCCGTTGCTTCTTAGCCTCCGCGTGGGGGTCTTTCTTGAGGTCTGTCTTCGGAGCCGCCACGCTGGTGATCGGATCACCCTGTGGATTGGTCTTCTGCTCGGGCTCCATGCTGGTGATCGGATCGCCTTGGGGATTGGTTTTGACTTCGGCTTCCAGCGATTCGCTCATCGTTCCACCTCTCTATGGGCAGGCTATAGGGGAGAGGCTATGGGCAATAGGGTCAGAGGGAATCCGCTGTCCCTATCGCCCATCGCCGATAGCCCATTGCCTAAATTTACGCTTCGCTCTTCATCTGTTCCGGTTTGTGTCCGAATGCTGCAGCGCTGGAGACAGCCCCCGCTGATGGCATGAAGGCCAATGGGTTCGCATGAGTCTTCCCGCCGTGCACCTTGGACTGGAGTCCAGTGAAGCGCACGTTCTCCCCGTTGCCTGGCAGCTTGATGCCCATCTGTTCGCGTACCCGCTTAAACACCTTCGCGACACGCTCAAGCTTCGCTTTGTCCGAGTCCCGGATGGTGAGCATCGCATCTTCGTGGCCCTGTTCAGCGCAAATGGCCATAGTGCAGCAGTTCGTGCCAGCCCGGATCATTTTCAGCGTCAAGTTGGCATAATGACAATGGACACCGACGAAGATGCAGGCCTCGATTTTGTTTCCCCAGATGGTGAGATTGGGATGGTTTGGATTGATCACTTCTTCCGGATCGACCCTCGGGTACTTGGGGCGGTAGTCCGGCATGGGGATGATCAGCACATCGGGAATCTGGGCGGCGATCTCCAGCACCGCCTTGGCTTTCTCGACGGCGTGATCATTCCAGGCCCAGAGCACCAACGGCCCCGGGAAGATCGTCGCGTTGGGGCTGGTCAGCATCTTTCTGGCCATCTCCTCGATGACCTCTTCTTCATTGGGCTCCAGGATTCCATACATGAGCCCCTGACCGGGGTCCGGGAGCATCACCCCCAACTGTGCAGCCGAAGGGGGTAGGAACCCGGCCGGCCCGGGGACGATAATTCGTTCTTTATGCTGCGTGGTCTCCACTCGTTCTCCCTCTTCTATCCGATTCTACCCGACGACAGGGCTTGCCAAGAGGGCGGTCGTGGACTTTTCGCCGTAGGTTACATTGTCGGTGAGCGCCGCATTGGGAAGCTGATCGATCATCACCATCTTGATCGCATGGTGCTTGGCCATGTTATCGCAGACCCAGACGCACTGCGCGCAGCCCTTACACCGGTCGACCGCGACATAGGCGGATCCGTACTTGAGCCCTTTCTCTTTCCCCGCATCGTTGTTATACAGGATGGTGTTGGCCTCGGGGCAGAACTGAGTGCAGAGCTTACAGCTCGTGGCCGCGCAAATCTCAACGTTGATGTCAGCTACAAGATACATTGACGCCTCTTTCTGAGCTAGACTTTCGCCGCGGCAGCTGCGGCGGCTTCCGCCTTCTCCGCCTTCTTTGCGGCCTTGCTCACTTCATCCCAGCCGTTCTTTTCCGCGTATTCCCACCCGGCTTTGATCACCGCCACGTTTTTATCAATCAATTCCTGCTTCTTCTTGAACTTCCGTTCCACCACGCTGTCGAGAGCTGCCGTACCGCCCGAGACCACGAAGCCCTTCCCGAGGAAACGGTCCTTCACCGCGTGAGCCAAGGCATCAAGGGTGGTCAGACCGGTGATACACCCGATCGCGCCCATCAGCGCCATGTTGGTGGCCAGGTCCATTCCGGCGACTTCCAGCGAGAGCTTGGTGGCTGGCAGGTAGAACAGCCGCGCGCGGCGTTCCTCCAGTTCTCGCGCCTGATCTTTGTGCAACTTCATGGGGCCATCGTTGTTGATCAGCGCGACCCCTTCCTCCTTCAACCCGAAGTAGAACGGCATCGTATAGGACTTGCCGTGGGTGATGACCTGCGGGTGGAAGATGATGATGATGTGTGGAAAGGTGATTTCCCCGATTTCATAGATCGGCTCATCAGAGACCCGCACATAGCTTTCGACCGGCGCCATGCGTTTTTCGGATCCATAGAATGGGACGATCGTGCTCTCCCCGCCTGCGTTGATGACGGCTGTGCTGAGGATGTGCGAGCCCGTGACGACCCCCTGTCCTCCGACGCCGGCCATCCGGATGTTGAAGCGTTTTGCCATCGCCTCTCCTCCTTAACCGTAACCTTTCCCTACTGCGACGCCCCTGACCGGCCCTCGCTTACGCCTTGGAGATCGCGGCAGCCGGCTTGGGGAGGAGTTCCTTGTAGCCATACCGCTCAGTGAGGTATTGCTTGGCTTCGTCGCTGATGTATTCCGAGAACTTATACCGATCGTCCTCGACGGTCTTCGCGTCTTCCATCACCTTGTCCGTGGGGATCGCGTACTCGATATTGCAGGACGTGTAGGCTTGAATATAGGTGGGACCGACTTCGCGGGCAATCAGCACCGCTTTCTTGATCACGCTTTCCACGCGACGCGGGTTATTCGGCACCACGGTGGCGACGTAGGCGCAGCCAGCGATCTTGGCCATTCCAAGCATGTCCATCTTCTCGAACTTCTTGCCCAGCGGAGCCATCTTGAGCACCGC
>JAHWYE010000328.1 GCA_020028195.1 Nitrospirota bacterium | reverse complement strand
ACTGCCGGCATCCAGTTCGCTCAAGACCTGTCCCCGTTGGGCTTCTCCACGCACTAACTCGAAGACGGTCCGTTTTTCCTTCGGCGAGGAGAGGTGGGCAATTACTTTGGCGATGTCCGCCGGATGCAGTCGGGCCAGCATCTTGCCGAGGTTCGTAATCGCGCCACGACGGAGCAGACGTTGGAACGAGGCCAAGAGAAGCTCAAATTTTGTTTGCCCCTTCTCCACCGGTTCCTTGGAAGGCTCTTTCAAGAGATCCTTATCGGTTTGACGCACACGCTCGGTCGGTTGCATGTTTACACCAGGCCAGGGGCTATGGGCACGAGGCAATGGGACTGATTCGTATCGCCATCGCCTCTAGCCTCTCGCCCATCGCCTGCCTTACATTCAGTATCCCAATTCGGTCAGGAGTTGCTCGTCTTCGCGCCAGCCCGAACGCACCTTGACCCAGAGCTGCAAGAACACTTTCATCCCGAACAGCCGCTCCATCTCGATTCGCGCATAGGTCCCAGCCGCTTTGAGTCGTTCCCCGTGCCTGCCGATCACGATCGCTTTCTGGGAATCTTTGTCCACCACCACTGACGCATCGATCCGCGCCAGTTTCCCTTCCTCAACAAACCGGTCAATCTCTACGGCCACCGAGTAAGGCACCTCCTCGCGGACCTTCTGGAGGATCTTCTCGCGGATGATCTCGGCCGCTAAGGTCCTCATCGACTGATCCGTCATCACGTCTTCCTGATACAGCGCCTCGCCTTCCAGCAGAACCTTCACAGTCAGCTCCAACAACCGATCCACGTTGAGGCCCGTTTTGGCCGATAAGGGGACGACCTCCGTCCAGTCCAGCATCTTGCGGTACGACTCGATGAGCGGCAAGATCCGGACCTTATTCACAAGATCCACCTTGTTGATCAGGAGAAACGCTGGCTTGCCTCCCTGGCTTATTGCCTCACGCACCTGTTCCACCGCGGCGCGGTCCCCAGGACCGGCCGGGGCAGTCGCTTCCACCATGACGTAGAGGAGATCTGCGTCTTGCATCGTGTCCAACGCGGTCCGCACCATACGCTTGTTGAGGAGGTGTTGCGGGCGATGCAGCCCGGGGGTATCCAGAAACACCACCTGCGCGTCAGGGAGATGCGCCACGCCGAGGATGCGCGTCCGGGTCGTCTGTGGCTTGTCCGAGACAATTGCGATCTTCTCCTTGAGAATGGTGTTCAATAGCGTGGACTTCCCTACATTGGGCCGGCCTATGATCGCGACAGTCCCAGTTTTCATGCAATACCCAATGAGCTTATGGCGTATGGCCTATAGCTAATGCCACGGAGAAGGCTCCAAGCCTCCGACCATATGACATTTGCTATAAGCTATTTGCTCTTGGCCATTCGCTACTTGCCATTTGCCGGTTTTTCCACAAGTTGATAGACCGTTTCCCCTTTCCGGACGAACCCAAGCCGCTCCCGGGCTAACTCTTCAATCCGCGCAGGGTCATGCTGGACCTGGTGAATGTCGGTTCGAAGCCCACCGTTCGCCCGCTCAAGTTCGCGGATATCCTGTTCCAACTGCTGGACGTGTTTGCGCATCTCAAAGTACTTGGGAACCCCCATCTCGTCAAAAAAGAACGAGCCCAATAAGACGATTCCGAACACCAATCCGATCAGCAGGATTCTGCGAGCGACCAGCCTCCGATGCTGAGGACTGCGGCTCCGGTTCCGTCTCGTCATCTATCGCCTCTCGCCCGCGTCTCTTACCTATCGTCTAGCACGGACCGCAGCCTGCCCCGGATAGACAGCTTCGCCTCCCAACTCTTCTTCGATCCTCAGGAGCTGGTTATATTTCGCAACACGGTCGGTCCGAGACAAGGAGCCCGTTTTGATTAGCCCGGTGTTCACCGCGACTGCGACGTCGGCGATCGTCGTGTCCTCTGTCTCTCCAGAGCGATGGGAGATGACCGCCGTGTACCCTGACCGTTTGGCCAGCTCAATCGCCTCCAGCGTTTCGCTAAGCGTCCCAATCTGATTGAGCTTGATCAGGATCGAATTCGCAATGCCCTCACGAATGCCCTGAGCGAAGATCTCCACGTTGGTCACGAAGATGTCATCCCCGACCAGTTGTACTCGATCGCCCAAACGCTCTGTCAGCATCCGCCAGCCCTTCCAATCCAATTCGCTCAGCCCGTCTTCGATCGAAAGAATCGGGTAGCGATCCACCAACCGCGCATAGTACCGGATCATGTCCTCCGACGACCGATCCGGTTGTTTCTCGGCTTCGAGCCGATAGCGTCCTTTCTCATAGAACTCGCTGGCGGCCGCGTCAAGGGCTAACGCGATGTCGCGCTCCGGCCGATAGCCGGCCCCTTCAATCGCCTCGACAATGAGGCTCAGCGCCTCCTCATTCGACTGCAGGTCCGGCGCAAACCCGCCTTCGTCGCCCACCGCCGTGCTGAGCCCCCGTTGCTTCAGCAAGGCCTTCAGCGTATGGAAGACCTCGGTCGCCATGCGGAGGGCTTCACTGAATCGCTTGGCGCCGACCGGCATGATCATGAACTCCTGCAGATCGAGACGATTGTCGGCATGGGCCCCGCCGTTAATGATGTTCATCATCGGGACCGGGAGCACCCGTGCGTTCGCCCCGCCCAGGTAGCGGTACAGTGGCTGTCCTGACTCCGCTGCCGCGGCTCGCGCCACAGCGAGCGAGACCCCCAGGATCGCGTTGGCCCCAAGACGGCCCTTGGTCTTGGTACCATCCAGCTCGATCATTACCTTATCGACAGCTGCCTGATCGAACGCTTCCGTCCCCAGCAAACGTGGGGCGATTGTCTTGCTAATATTAGCTATGGCCTTCGAGACGCCCTTTCCCATCCACCGCTTCTTGTCGCCATCCCGCAGTTCGACCGCTTCCTTCTCGCCGGTGGATGCACCGGAGGGCACAGCCGCCCGCCCTCGGGCGCCGCTT
>JAHWYE010000327.1 GCA_020028195.1 Nitrospirota bacterium | reverse complement strand
ACCCCCGGATTCCAGCAAGCTCAGCTTGCGTTATTTGCTGAACCTGACCACGATCGCACCCATCAAATCCCCCTGCTTGAAATTCTTCCTCGGGCTGTCTGGATGAGCGTTATGACAATCCGCGCAGGATTGGACGATCGCAAAGTCTGCGGCCAGACCCTTGAACTGATTGCCATCCGCGAATGTGAGCACCTTCAGCTCCGGATCTGCCTGCATTTTTTTCAACGCATCCGCTTCGGCCTGGGTTTTCGGAAGGTTGGATTTGTAAATCGGGGTGAGCCCAATCAAGCCAAGCTCAAAATCCTTGAGTTCGGCGCCGGCCGCTTTCACAAACTGTGCGGGCAGCATGATCGCGTGATCATCCTTTGTCCAATTCTCATTCGGCTTCACGCCCGACTTTTTGGCCTGATCAATGATTTGTTTGACATACACCGTCCGAAACGCTTTGACCGTTGCAAGAATATACTTCGCCGTCGCCTCTTGAGAAATCTCGGCCGCAATTCCCAAAGGAACCGCTACTGCCAACAGTCCCGCTATGATTCCTGTTCTGACCGCGACCTTCCGTCCCATATGAGCCTCCTGGGTGCAAGGTGGTTGAGCAGACCGGCCCCTCGAGCAGGTCAGTCAGCTACTCCTTTTCACGAGCCTTGTCAAGGTGAGTTGGGGGCTCGCCGAGTTCAGCGGGGGGCTTTGAGGAAAACAGCGCGAGGAAGGAGGTGACCGCTACTCGTGCCTCAACTGGGCGGCATCTTCAATGGACCCGAGAGGACCACTTGACGTCCAGGATTTAATCGATGCGGAACAGGGGCTGACGGGCCACCGCGCACGCACCAGTAACCGCGGACACCTCTCTTCCCGTTGAGGGTCACGTCGCCAATGAGGAAATCCACCGCATAGGCGTTGGTCGGGTCGGCGGAAAATGAGGTCACCGACCAGTATGAGGCCGCCTTCACATCTGTAAAGGGATGGTTGCTCGGTAACGTCGGGCGGGCCGGACTGCCCGTGACGGAGGGATCAACCAGGCTCATCAACTCATAGAACGAGGGCAGCCGCCACCCTTTCCGGCCACCCACAGATTTGATGGCACAACGGATAGGCGCGCTGGTCCACGCTGTACCTGTTGTGCTCGGAGACCGCTCCCAAACAAGTTGGGTTTCTGCGTCCCTGACTGCTTCCTCGTTGAATTCCTCTAGAACAGTAAAGCGCTGACCTCCACTCTCATCCTTGACGGTCCAACCCAGGTGGTCTATCGCGTCCGCCCGCCCTGCGACAAGCGTCAAGACGACCAGCGCCACTATTCCTCCCCTAAAGCCTGTGTACTGTATTCGTTGCATGGCCCTTTCCCTCTTTTCCTCTTCCCGCTGCGTACGTTGATAAAAAGACCAGCCAGGCACGAAGCAATAAGCAGGCCGAGAGACATATAAGACAGCCTTCCTGTTGCCAGGCTCCTCTTCGAGCAGCGAGAAGCCATAGGGGAGCAATATCACAAGGATTTTCGTCACTGACATCAACGTGCGGAACCTCGCAGCCTGAGAGGCAAACGCAGAAGCCCATCCCTGTGCCTTCTAATTCCTGTCCGAATTTGTACGGTGACTCTCGGTTACGGGCAATCCCCGAGAGGAGAACAGCAATGGATGAAGTTTTTAAACTCCTCGGCAGATGGGGCAGAAGTGGAGGCCGGCCGGGCGTTAGACGAGTCGACCGGGACGCCAGCGCAGGCCGTTGCTGAGGATGCGCTGTAAGAGGATCCGGTAGGAAATGCCGGCCCGCTCTGCCGACTCGGCAAAGTCCTCGTCGTGAGCGATCTGCGGGTTGGGGTTGGCTTCCAGGACATAGATCGTTCCGTTCGGGTCGAGCCGGAGGTCAATGCGTGCGTAGCCGCTGAGTCCAAGGATGCGATAGACGCGCTTCGCAATGTGTTGGATCTCCCCCCCCATCCCGTTCGGAAGCTCTTTCGCCTCTCCAGACTTGATGCCGTACTTGGTCTGATACTTACGGCTCCACTTGACCCGCTGGGTGGCAATGCGCCGGCACTCCTCGGGCATCTTGTCCATGCTCAGCTCCCAGACCGGCAAGACTTGTAACTGCAGATTCCCCAGGACGCCCACGTAGAGTTCACGGCCTTCGATGTACCGCTCCACGAGGGCACCGGTCCCCACGCTGCTATGGATGAAGGACACCCGCTCCTTGAGCTTCTCGTCATCCTCCACGATCGAGGCTTGTGAAAACGCTTCGGTCGCTTGGCCGCCTCACCCACGGGGCACACGAAGAAGTCAGGACTAGGAATTCGGTGATAGGACAGGACTTTCTTGGCCAGGCTCTTGTCGCGAGCCAGCATCAAGCCGCGCGGATTGCAGCCGGTGTAGGGTATCCGCAAGAGTTCAAGGTAGGACACGACGTTTTGATCATAGACCGCGACCCCGTCGAATTCCTCGAGGAGGTTGAAGGCGATCTGCGGCTTCCACTCTTCGATCGCCTTCCGAATCACGGCCAGGTCATTGCGCAGGCCCAGGGGTTGCACCTCATGTCCCATGTCCCGGAGCGTCGTGACGATGTCATACTCCGTCTTCCACTCGACGGTCGCGAGATCCACACCTTCCCCGGGCTTCTCCGGAGGGATCAGGTCTTCGTGCATGAGCGCCAGGACGCGGAGTTTCTTCATAGGGCGACCCGGTGACGACCGCTGTGCAGATAGTTCATGGTTTGCACCGTGAGGAGAATCGCGAAGTCCAGCTTCGCCTGGTCCTCTGGCACGGTCAGCCGCAAGTTCAGTTCTCGACATCGCGAGATCATGACTTCTAACACCTGATCAATCGTGTATTGATATTCTCCGGTCCAGCCTGCCACCTTGCGGCGGACTTCCTTCCTGAGACGAGTCAAAAAGCTCGCCGCTGTCTTGTTGACCTTGAACTCAGGCGAGGCCGAGAACAGCCGTCTAAGCTCTCGGTCATAAAAGGTCGGGTATGCTAGCCCATAGTGCTCCCGTTTCGCTTTATAGTGCTCCCGCAGGCTTTTCTGCAGATCGCAGAGAGGATCAACCCGCTGTTGCGAGGTGACCGGAGGGGGAGTGCCGGCGAGCTCGCGAAGCAAGCCATCCATGTATTCCAGTTTCTTCAGCGCCGGCCAGCCAACATACCGTTCCCGCCACATGGAGCCAGGTGTCAGCCAGACGGCGAAGGTTTCGGCGAAGTCCTCGTCCGGGTGGCTTTGGGCGTACCACATGTCGAGGTGCAGGACGAAACTCTTGCTGTAGGGTTTAGGAGAATAGAAGTCGGGGTAGGGTCTGGAAGACTTCCCGAATAACTCCTGCCGCCGCCTGCGCCGCCGTAGGTGGTAGGCATTCTCGATCGCATGGCCGGTCTCGTGCCTGAGGATGCGCATGCACCACTCAGGGGTACCGCCTTCGACCTCGAGCATCTGGTTGAGCTCCAGCTTGGCCAATCGTGGATGGACCAGGTAGAACGGAATGGCGATCCCAGGGACCCCGTCCGGGGTGAACCACTCATCCGACAGCCAGAAATGTGGACGAAAGAGAAGGTGTTGGGCCTCCAGCTCGCTGGCAAGTTGCCGGATCTGCTCTTCAACGAGACTGCCCTCGATGCTCACCGGCAGATCGCACAATCGCACATCCAGGAGCCTCTCATCAGGCCACGTCACCCAGTCCTGACCCAGCCCAGGCTTCGCCACTTGCGGCTCAGTTACGATCGGGGCGCTACCTTCTCTCGTCTTATCCACAGGCTGGATTCCCTTCCAAGGGCTCAATAACTTTGGTGGCAATAAGTATAGCACCGTGATGGGGTCACTTGAATCAGGATATCTGTTGACACCCATTTCTCTTTCAGGGCATTTGAATTGCACTGCCATCTAGAGAAGAGAGGTCCGGTATCTCATCAACATGGTTGATCAAGGTTCCGAGTCGGGTCTAAGCTGTCCTGTAGGAACTTTTCAACGCCGAACCTGGTTGAGAGAGAGTGCCTGTGTGAGCTATGTCATAGTCGCTACATTCAAACTAAGGCATGATTCTGGCATAGACATCTCATCATGGAAGGGCGTAGAACTTACATCAACAGTCCCTGGCGACGCATGGTCGGCTGCGAAGGCCGAACTTCCAGGGAGAATAGGCAGGAGGCTACTATGAAACACCTCACGCTGACAGCCTGCTGTATCGTCACAGGGTTCGCTTTGAGCCTGCCGCTTTCCGCACCCTCTGCGGACAAGTCATCAATCACGGTGGGCCTGAAATCTGATCAACGAGCAGGGGCCTCGCTCACAAGCGACAGACCTGCCAAACCACCCGCCGCCACTGAACCGGCAAAGCCGTTCATTCCGCGAGTGAAGGACGCTCCAGATCGGCGGATTGGAGCGGCAACGCGAGGGCTATGTAAGACAGCACCGACACTTGCGGCCCTTGCCCCGCACCCGACTGGGCCCACTATGCATGAGCAGCCCGCCCTTTTTTGGTTTGTCTCAACGGCGGTCACCGACCCGATCGAATTCAGTCTGATCGACGATGATGAGAAAGTCATTCGGCCCCTGCTTGAAACACGAATCGCCCCGCCGGTGCAGCCAGGCTTGCACCAGGTACGCTTAGCGGACTCAGGGGTGCGACTGGAGGCGGGGAAACGATACCGGTGGTCAGTGGCGGTCTTGTGTGATCCGGAGCACCCGTCCAACGACATCGTTGCGATGGGAGCCATTGAACGGTCCGAGCGCCCGGGCGAGGCCGGCCTCTGGTACGACGAGGTGATGGCGATCTCCGAGCAGATCCAATCAGCCCCGAGTGATATGAATCTCCGCAAGAAACGGGCTTCGCTGCTCGACCAAGTGAACCTGCCAGACGTGGCAGCCTATGACCTCCGCCCAGTGGCTGGAGTTTCACGCTGAGGTGGTGCTCCAGTGGAGCACCACCCAGCGAGCAGTCTGCCCTGAGTGGCAGCACCGCCGTGCGTTAGGAAGGTTTGATGCCATACCGTTTCATCTTCTTGATGAACCCTTGCCGGCTCAACAGCAGGGTCTTGGCTGCCTTGAGTTGATTTCCCCCGCATTTGCCTAGCGCTTCCGAGATCCGGCGTTTTTCCAACTCTTCGACCTCCGCTTTCAACGACCGACCCGCCATGCTTGAGGAAGCGGCCCCTTCATGGCTGGCCGCTCGAATCGATTCGGACAGGTCTTCTTCCCCGA
>JAHWYE010000326.1 GCA_020028195.1 Nitrospirota bacterium | reverse complement strand
AAACCCCCTGAAGTTCAACTCGATGGCGACCGCAATCAGCAGAATCGTCCAGGGGAGCATCAGCGCCACAGGAACCCGCGCGTGCGGAGTCTGTCGTAAGAATTCAATGTCACCTCCAAGCCATGGCACGGCCAGGAGGATCACGGATACGTTGAACAAGCCAAGGGCCAGCCCAGTCACGGCACCCCACCGGAGTCCCTGACGAAATTGATGGAGCTTCAGACCTAGCCGCTCAGTGATGCGGTCATTCTGAGCGGCCCAGACCGCCAGCCCCACATAGGCCAGCACTTGCGGGAGGAACAGAATCGCCGGCTGGAACTGCAGTCGGGGCGGTAAGGCGTAGTAGAGGCCGGTCGTCAAGAGAGGCGTCAGAGCAAGACCGGCAAGCCTCTCCGCTTGTGGATTGTTACTCCTTGCGGCTGGCTCAACCGCGTGAACGGTGACAGAGTCCAACGATGAACAGCCCTCGACAGTTGAGGAAACTGAGCCGGGCCGTCTATTGCAGTTCGAGGTGGTACCGTTCGAGCGTCGTGGCTTTTTGCCGAGCCAGGTTTGAGAGCGATTTGTTGTAATCCGCGGTAGCCCGCACCTCGTTCCCCTGGGCCGTGGCCAGATCGCGCTGAAAGTCCAGCACGAAGCGGGTCGTGCTCAATCCTACATTGAGCCGTTCACGTTCGGCCTGGAGCTGCTTTTCGGCCATGATCCGCGCAGATCGCGTGGTCTCGATCCGCTTGAAATCCGTCTGGACGCGGCGTACCGCCTCCCTGACGCTGACTATCACTTGCTGCCGAACACTTTGGAGCGAGACTTGCGCGTTCCTGGTCTCAAGCAGGCGCTTGTTGTATTGACTGACGGCTGATCGGTTGCCGATGGGAAAACTAAGCACCAATCCAGCCCCATAGTTATAGAAATCGCCGCTGAAGTTTCGTTGGAGCGTATCCCCCCAGTCCTTTCCGAGGCCGGCGAGACCCGAGGTCCCCTGGAAGGAGAGGTTGGGCAGGAGTTGGTTCTTGGCAAACTTGACGTTGAGATCGCTGGTCTCGATGTTCCTGTTGGCTTGGAGAATTTCCGGACGCCGCTCCATGGCGACATCGATGGCTTCCTGGAGGCTGATCGGCTCCAGGGTTTTGACAAGCTCGTCGGTCGGGACCAACCGAAGATCCTGCCGGAGATCCTCCTCGGAGGGATTCAAGAGCCGCCGGAACTGGTCCTCCTGGTCTCGGACCGCCTTTTCAGCGACCAGCACCTGTTCAACGCGGGAGGCAACAGCCGCCTCGGCCTGGAGGACATCCACGATCGCCATGACGCCGGCTTTTGCCTTGGCTCGGTTGGTGGCGAGCAACTCCTCGGCGGCCTTTAGCGCGGCTTTGGCGACATTCAGGTTCTCATTGGAGAAAACCAATTCCCAGAAGGTCTGCTCTACGGTGGCGATGACCGTCAACACTCGGTCCAAAAACACGTGCTCTTCTACCTTGGCGTTGTTCTGGGCGATCTGGATAAAGGTCCGGTTGATGTCCTTGCCGAAGTTGCGCAGCAACGGCTGAGTCAGTGTGAGAACCAAGCCGGACTGATACCCTGGGTTGAACAGGAATTGGGGATCCCCTGCGACAAACGTCCGTGCGGGACTGAAGTTCAGGTCGTAGTTGGCTCCGGTGAGCAGATTCTGCGTCATGTCAACCGTCACCTGGGTACTGTTCTGATCGAAGGCGGCCGGATCACCTCCGACAGGGCCAACGGTGTTCCCACCAAACCCGAGGATCGGCCGGTTCAATGGCGAAACCGACCGGTTATACTGGCCGTTGACGCTCAACAGAGGGTCAAATTTGGCCTGCTCGAACACGATATCGGTCAGCCGACTCTCCTTGGTCTGGCGGCTCACCGAAATATCGAGGTTCTGCTGAAGCGCTCGAAGCACGGCATCCGCCAGGGAGGCTGCTTCCTTGCGCTCTGTCGGGGTCTGCGTCGAAGGCTCGGCGCTCCTTACGCTCCCAAATGGCAGCAGGACCGAGAGGGCCAGAATGGCTCCGATCATTGATAACGGACGGTAGGATGAGTAGAGTGTCAGCATAACGTCCCCCTTGATCTATGGGTCGGTTAGAGCCATACTATAATCCTCACCATAGGTGGCTGTCATGAAATATCTCAGATGGACCATATTTGTAGCCACGGTCTTCATTGCGTTAAACTCCACTGCCTGGGCCCAGGCCGTATCCGGCGTCCGGGGCATCAACGGCGGAGTCGGAGCCCTGCACAGTCTCACCGGCCCGACGGGCAGTTTCTACACCGATGTTCAAGGCAACCAGGGTTACCTGTATAGTGCCGGGACTTTTCAATCTTTCAACTTCCGGGACCCCAACGGGCCCGCCTGGATGGGGGGCATGATGACGCTCGGCCCACGCTTGAACGTGGGTCTGGTCGCAGGTGGAAACCAGGGCTTCTTCTCCCTTGGCACGGGAACGAACGTACTGGCTGGATCGCCGACTGTTATCCCCTCTCCCCCCCGGGAACTCCCGCCCCTTCCGGAGATCGACTCCTCCCTTCTGGACGAGATCCCCTGACTCAAGGGAATGCAAAATTCAAAATGTAGAAGGCAAAATTAGGAGAGCGTGTCGCTCATTTTGCCTTGGCGCCTACGGCGCGTTCGCCAACTGCCATGTGAGCGCCAGCGCATAGCGCGCAACTGCCTCAAGAATCTCTGGCTTGACCGTCTCGACGGTATCGGATGGTTGATGGAAGTGCGGATGCGGGCCGCCGCTCACGATCGTGACGGTCGGCACCCCGGCTTCCTTGAATGGCACGTGGTCGCCTCCGGGAAAGAAGCCGAAGAGATCGAGTTTGTCGGCCAGCCCGGCGAGCCCGCCGGCCTCCTCGGCCACGGTCTTGGCGAGTCCGGTGATGCCGACCGTGAGCCTGCCGTTTCCAACTCCCGCATGGTCCACGTTGACCATCGCCACCGCGGTG
>JAHWYE010000077.1 GCA_020028195.1 Nitrospirota bacterium | reverse complement strand
CAGACGATTCAGTACTTCCAACAGCCGCTGAATATCGGCGAAATGTAATCCTGTGGTCGGCTCGTCCAGAATGTAGAGGGTCCGGCCGGTCGCCCGTTTGGACAGTTCGCGGGACAGTTTGACTCGCTGCGCTTCCCCACCGGACAGGGTCGTCGCGGACTGTCCCAGCTTGATGTAGTGCAGCCCCACATCATGCAAGGTCTGGAGCTTGGCCCTGATGAAGGGAATATGCTCGAAAAACTCCAGGGCTTCATCCACCGTCATGCTGAGGATATCCGCGATGCTCCGATCCTTATGCTTGATCTCCAAGGTCTCGCGGTTATACCGCTGGCCCTTGCAGACCTCGCAGGTCACATAGATGTCGGGCAGGAAATGCATCTCGATCTTGATCAGGCCGTCTCCCTGACAGGCCTCGCAGCGCCCGCCTTTCACGTTGAAACTGTAGCGTCCCGGTTTGTAACCCCGGACCCTGGACTCCGGCAGCTTGGCAAACAGATCGCGGATAAACGTGAACAGACCGGTGTAGGTGGCCGGATTCGAGCGTGGCGTCCGGCCGATGGGCGATTGGTCAATATCAATGACCTTGTCCAGCGCCTCGACCCCCAGGAGCTCTTTGCAGCCGTCAATCTTGGGCTTCTTGTGATACAGCAATTGCGAGAGCGAATGGAACAGCACTTCCAGCACCAAGGTGCTCTTGCCGGACCCGGACACGCCGGCCACACAGGTGATGAGCCCCAGTGGAATGCGGGCCGTGATGCCCTTGAGGTTGTGTTTTCGAGCCCCGACGACGGTCACGAACCGCTTGGGCCGCCGGTTTCGCGTTGGAAGTCTCACCGCCAGATCGCCGCGCAGGTACCGGCCGGTCAGCGAGGCTGGGTTGGCCATGACCGCATCCGGGGAACCCTGCGCAATGATGCGGCCGCCCTGGACTCCGGCGCCGGGCCCCAAGTCCACAATGTGGTCCGCCGAGCGCATCGTCTCTGCGTCATGCTCCACCACCACCACCGTGTTCCCCATGTCGCGCAGCCTGAGGAGCGTCTGAAGCAGCCGCCGGTTATCTCGCTGATGCAAGCCAATAGACGGCTCGTCCAGAATATAGAGTACGCCCACGAGCCCGGAGCCAATCTGCGTCGCCAGACGGATACGTTGGCCTTCTCCACCAGACAGGGTGGCAGCCGGCCGATCCAGCGTGAGATAGTCCAGCCCCACGTTGACGAGGAACCCAAGCCGCTCGCGGATCTCTTTCAAGATCCGCTGGGCGATGAAACCCTCCCGCTCGGTCAGCTTCAGCGAGCCGAAATAGTCCGCCGCTCCGTGGACCGAGAGTTGCGTAACCTCTGCAATGGATCGCCGCCCCACCTTGACGGACAGGCTCTCCGGTTTTAGTCGCGCCCCTTTACAGATCGGACATAACTCCAGCAAGGTGAAATCGTCGTCTTCGGGGCAGCCAGGCGTGACCGCATACCCGATGCCGTCACAGGCCGGACAAGCGCCGTGAGGGCTGTTGAAGGAAAAGACACGGGGAGTGATCTCCGGATAGCTGATTCCGCATCTGATGCAGGCCAGCTTTTCGCTATAGAGCGTCGCCCGATCGTCGTCAGCCAGCACTCCCACCAGACCATCCGCCAGCTTCAGGGCGGTCTCCACCGAGTCAGCCAGCCGCTTGGCCAGCGCGTCACCTGGTTTCATCACCAAACGATCCACGATCACCTCGATCGTGTGCTTCTTCTGCTTGTCGAGGACGATATCTTCGCCGAGATCAACGACCTGGTCGTCAATTCTCGCGCGCACGTAGCCGGCCCGCCGCATGTCGAGCAACTCTTTACGATACTCTCCCTTCCTTCCACGCACGATCGGCGCCAGCACCTGAAACTTGGTGCCCTCCGGCAGCGTCCGGATTGCATCCACCATCTGCTGGACAGTCTGGGCCGTGATCTCCTCACCGCAGTTGAAGCAGAAAGGCCGGCCGATTCGGGCGAAGAGCAAGCGGAGATAATCGTAAATCTCCGTGACAGTCCCGACGGTGGACCGAGGATTGTGGCTGGCGCTCTTCTGCTCTATGGAAATGGCCGGGGAAAGTCCTTCAATCGAGTCCACATCGGGCTTCCCCATCTGTTCCAGGAATTGCCGGGCGTAGGCGGAGAGGGACTCGACGTAACGCCGCTGGCCTTCGGCGTAAATCGTGTCGAAGGCCAGGGACGACTTGCCGGACCCGCTCAGGCCGGTGATGACCACGAGCTTGTCCCGCGGAATTTCAACGTCCAGATTCTTGAGATTATGCTCCCGCGCCCCGCGGATGACGATCGCGCCGCTCATAAGAGGCGAAATTATAACATAAGGGCCGGCGGGAGGTTCGGGCCAGAATGAGGCTCGTCGATCGCGATGCCTCGATCGTCACACGGGAAGCGGAACTGCGTGGTGACTCACAGATCGGGCTCAGAGAAGAGGTGGACGACTACTGAGCGGCCTTGGGCTTGCTTTCGCCCTCGGTCGTTTTCAGCAATTCTCTCACAACTTCCTGGTAGTACGGTTTTTCCTTGAGGCTGGCGTAGGAGCCTGGGAAATAGACGACGGTGATGTTGGCGCGATTGTCTTCGAAATTGTTCAGGGTGACGGCGCAACGCTGGTCGTGCGACAACCGCGTGTGATCAATCATCGGGAAGTCAAAAAAGCCGACCCAGAACACAGCACTGTTGGTGGTGAACTGGTCCGAGCCTGGTTCGGGAGTGATGACTTCGAGCCTTAATTTGATCTCTTGCGTGTCGTAGTTGACTTCCATGACGAAGATCCTGAATTCGCGCTCAATGCCATCCAGTGTCAGGACTTGCTCGTCCAATTCCACCGGCAGCCCTTCTTTTGCCTTGGGCACGTGGTCCAAATGAAATTTTCGTTCGAATTTCTTTCCTGCGCCTTCTAGGACCAACATCTGCTTTCTGGTGATCTCACGGGCGACCTTGTCGAGGCGCTGACGGTATTCCTGTTTGGAGGGATGATTGGATTCCCGAACCTGATGATCAACGTGTGCAAAAAGAGGCTTGAGGTTGAGGGATTCGTGGAAATTATAGGCGAGCAGCTCGATGTTCAAGACCCTGGCATCGAGCGAGGGGGCCTTGGCCTGGAGTTGCGGTTTGAGAAAGGTATCGATGATCGAGGCGAACATGTCCTTGCGCAGCGCGCTCTCAGATTCTTCCCGTTTACTCATGAGCTCCGTATAGAGCCGGACGTTCGTTTCAATGGCCTGCTTTCGCTCGAGATAGTGAGAACCGAGGAGGCCCAGCCCTGCAACCACAAACGCGGTCATGAATCCGCCCAGTGCCTGGATAATGATGGCCGCCTTATCCCATGCGTCCCGTTGCTTATCCGCCATCGCTATTTCCTCCGCAGCACATATTGATCATCCTGTTTCTCCAACACGAGATCGTACCGGACCGAATCTTCAAACGATTCAATCTCCCGCGTGGGCGTTTGGTTCTGGTAACCGACGTGAAGCATGCAGGTTCCTTTCTCCTGCACGAACAGTCGAAAGGATCCATACTTGTCCGTTTCAGTGGGCGGGTAGGCTTTCTCGCCGCAGCGCACTTCGACCGGAACTCCGGCTCCGACGGATTTCCTACCCTCGGTGATTGTGCCGCGGATTTCTCCGGCGAATGCCAGCGAAGGGCAGAGGAGAGACAGGATCAGCAGAGAGCTCGCGGATTGCATGTGACCTCCTGAAGACATGATGATGGGAGCCCGAAGGAATCAGACAAAATATACGTTCGTTGACAATGGAAACACAAGGGCCGCTCACCTTGACAAAGCGCTCGCGGGGGTGCTAGGACCCTGCCGGAGAATCCGTTCGTCAACGAGGCGAAGGAGACGCGGTCAGATGCTAGGCCGCAGGCCCGAAATTACCGGAGGCGTATTCGCTGCAATACGTTGAGGATTATTTCGGACCGAGAACGACGTAGATGGCCGCGTCTCCTTCGCCACAGTAGAAGGTGATTCTCCGGCAGGGTCCGAGGTCCTTCCGATGCTTCAGCTTGAGGAAAAGCCGCTAGGACAGAGGCCAATTGCCGCGCCGTCCGGACAAGTTGTGTCTGAATGGTCTGGGCAGGCTCGCGAGCAGGCCGTGCAGCGGATGTTCACCGCGATCGCGCGGTCCTACGATCTGAACAACTCGCTGCTGAGCTTCGGGCTGCACCACCGCTGGAAGCGCCGCGCAGTCGCTCTGGTGCCCCCATCCACGAATGGCTGGGCAATCGACATCGGCGCCGGCACGGCCGATCTGGCCTTGCTCCTGGAGAAGCGGATGGGCCAGGGCGGCCATGTGGTGGCGACGGACCTGAACGACGCGATGCTCCGAGAGGGCCAGCGGAAGATCGCGCGACGGGGGTTGCGCGCCCGCATCTCCTGTTTGCGTGCCAACGCAGAACAGTTGGGATTCCGCGAGGCCAGCTTCGACACGCTGACGGCCAGTTTCTGCATCAGGAATGTTGGGAATCTCGCCCAAGCCTTCGTTGAGATCCATCGGGTGCTGAAACCGGGAGGGCGCTTCGTCTGCCTCGAGTTTTCCCGGCCGGTGCGTCCATGGCTATTGCGCCTCTATGATTGGTACTCCTTTCGCCTGCTCCCGAAGATCGGGACGCTGGTCGCGCGAGACAAAACCGGCGTGTATGACTACCTCCCCGCTTCGATCCGGACTTTTCCGGACCAGGAGGGATTGAAAGAACTGCTGCTCAAGGCCGGGTTTCGGCAGGTGGGGTATCAGAACCTGAGTGGCGGGATTGTGGCAATCCATGTCGCCACCAAATAAAGGAGCATATGGCCTATGGCTAATGGCTTATGGTTCGGACTAACCAAAGCTCTCCTGCCATCAGCTATACGCTATAGGCCATAAGCTCTTGGCGCTTATGAACTCCATTCTTTACGTTTTTCTTCCATGCAAGAAGGTCTACCCGATTGGGGTGACCTATCTGGCGGACTTCATCCATCGGCGTCGGCCGGACGTCCGGCAACGTATCCTGGACTTGTCGCTGTACCCGCAGGCCCAGCGGGCCAGCATCCTGCGTGAGACCGCGTCGGCCTTTGCGCCAGAGTTAGTCTGTTTCTCCTGGCGAGACATTCAGATTTTCTCGCCCCATGAAGGCGACGCCTCGCTGGAACACGCCTTCAATTTCTATTTCGCCAGCAACCCGCTCAAGCGCGTCGTAGCCTCCTTCCAGGGACTGAGGCACCTCTACCGCTACTACCACGACATCAGGGCGAACCTGTCCTATCCCTGGGTGATCCGGAAGGAATTCCCGAAAGCGCAGATCATGATCGGCGGGGGGGCCTTCACCGCCTTCGCGGACCAGTTGATTGAGAAGCTCCCGGAAGGGACCATCGGAATTCTCGGAGAAGGGGAGGATGCGATCCTCAAGGTGCTGGAGGGCCACCCGCTTTCGGATGAGCGGTATATCGTGCGCGACGGTGGCCGTCTCCTCAGAGGCGAGCAGCGAGCGCCAGCGCTCTTGGATGCGCTGACTGTGGACCTGCCCTATCTGACGTCCACCTTCCCCCAGTACCGCGAGTACATCGGCGAATCCATCGGGGTCCAGAGCAAGCGAGGCTGTCCCTACGACTGCGCCTTCTGCCTCTACCCCTACATCGAGGGCAAACGGGTGCGGTATCGGCCGCCTGAGATGGTCGTGCGAGACATCTCGCAACACTACCACCAGTGGGGCGCGCGGCACTTCTGGTTCACGGACGCCCAGTTCATCACCGGCAAGGAAGCCTATCCCCAGTGCACTGAGATTCTCGAACGCATCATCCGCGAAGGTCTCGAAATCGAATGGTCCGGTTATATTCGGACGTCCCTCATCACAGCCGACTTAGCCAAACTGATGGTCCGCTCGGGCGTGGGGGACCTCGAAGTCGCGATCACGTCCGGCTCGCAAGAGGTGCTCAACAACCTCCACATGGGCTTTAAGCTGGACCGCCTCTACGATGGTTGTCGCTACCTGGCCGAGGCGGGATTCCGTGGCAAGGTGATCCTCAATTACTCACTCAATTCCCCCAAAGAATCGGAGGAAACTCTGCTCCAGAGTGTGGAGTCCTATAAGATCGTGGCGTCGATCCTTGGCGAAGAGCGGGTCTTCCCCCTGATGTTTTTCCTGGGCATCCAACCGAACACCGATCTGGAGCATCGTCTCCTGGAAGAAGGGTATCTCTCCGCCGGCTATAACCCGCTGATGCTGACGCCCGGGAGCATCAAGAAGCTCCTCTATAACCCGGCCCCGCTCAATAAGGTCATCGCCAAGGCTTGCCTGGCCGCCTGGCACAAGAAACACGGCAGCCAGGATCCCCGACCCTGGTCCGGCTCTCTCCGACCTGAGCCGTCCTCCTCCGCCTATGCGGACGGCAGCCTGATTCGAGGCATTGAAGGCAACTCAGGCCGGGAAGCCTTGCTGAACTTGGAAGACATGCTTCGCTCCCGGAAAGGCGCCGGGTCCTCAATGGGTTCGGTCTCACCCGCTCCGAAAAGTCCCATCGTCACCTCCGCCAGCTAGGCAAAGCCCCGCCACCAGGGTAGTGGTTCAGTTTCAAATTGTCGCGTCGGTTTCCTTTCTGGCAGCCTTGTAAACTTCCCCCGCGGCCCCCGCATTCATGATGGCGATCCCGAGTCCGACGATCAGGTCAGGCCAGGCTGACAGTGTATAGCCTGTGGCAAGCCCGGCCAGAATGATGGCTGCGTTTGCCAGCACGTCATTTCGTGCCGATAGGAAGGCGGCAAGGCTGAGGCTCCCGCCGTGATGGCGAAAGCGGACCAGAATCAGGGCGCACACGAAATTGACAAGCAGCGCACCCGCCCCTGTGAGCGAGAGCGGAAGTGGCGCAGGCGGCATCGGGGCCGCGAACTTCTGCCAAGCCATCCAGAATGTAGCGAGGCCGGGAATCAGGATGATGCCAGCGAGCATCTTGCCGATTAGGGCACGGCGCGGTGTGCTCCATGCCAGCGCCATAAGGATCAGGACATTGATAGAGGCATCTTCAAGAAAGTCGATTGAGTCCGCGAATAGTGAAACCGACCCGATCATAAGCGCGACGCCAAATTCGACGCCAAAATAGGCGAGGTTAAGCAGGGCGACGATTCGAACGGCATTACGCAATTTGTCCTTCATTCTGCCGCCATTCCACACTCCCATTGTTCCATAACCGCAACAATTATCAATGGCCTTTTCATGATCGTGAAGGCCGCCCGGAGTCAAACTGACCCACTACCGCCACCAGATGTAGCTTGCATAAC
>JAHWYE010000325.1 GCA_020028195.1 Nitrospirota bacterium | reverse complement strand
GGAATCATTCCAACCACCCCGCGCCTCCCTTTATCGCTTCAGCACAATATCCCGCGCGACCTTCCCGCTTGGACCGAACGGTCCTTGCGGCTTGCCATTGAGTTCAACGCGCACGCCGCCCGCATTGCCGAGCGTAATGGTGAACCGGTCCTTGGCCTTCCACTTGGCTCGTTCGCCACCTCGGAGCAAGGCCTCCTGGGGACTCCCGCCGTCCACTTGCACAACCACCCAGCTCAGTTCCTGTGCTTCCAGCTCCAGCACGAGCGGAACACCCGCTGAGCCAAGTTCATCTATTGACAGTTGAGTCGTCTTGTCGTCCGGGACCGAGGCGTGCGAAGCAGGCGCGACCGGCTCAGCCGGAGCGGAAGGTTTGGGAGGAGCCGCGACGGGAGGCAGGGGAAGCGGCTCAGCACCGGTTGACTTGTCTGCGTCCAACTTCTCACCCCCTACGGTGACCAGAGGGTTCTGTGCCGTGGGAGGCGCGACCGGTTCACGGGCGCTCTTGGGAGGGGGAACCGGGGGCTTCGTCTTGAAGGGCGCCGGCTCCGGTACCGGACGGGTGACCACCACGGCGGATTGCTCTCGGCTCAGGAGCAACACCAGCCCGAGCAGAGCCACACCCACCGCCGCGACCACCACCTTGCGGTTGGCTTTCTTCCGCCGCTCATCCTCAGCCTGCTTGACCCGCAGGCGTTCGCGTTCCTCCTGCTTGTCATAGAAAGCCCCAGCCGACTGGACGAAACGGTGCATGGCATCCTCTTCATCCAGCCCCAGGGACCGCGCGTAGGACCGCACGAAGCCCCTCGCAAAGACCTGATCAGGAAGTTTGGCAAAATTTCCCTCTTCCAGCGCTTTCACGTAATCAGGGCGGATACGGGTCTTCGACGCCACATCATCGACCGTCAGCCCCTTGGTCTCACGAACCTGTTTGAAAAATTCTCCTACGGATTCCATAGGTCCTTTTCTTACGGCCGCAATCGCTCCAGCAACTTCCCGGCCTCGGCCCCGTATTCGCCACTCTTATCCAAACTCGTGACACGGGTCAGCGCCTCCCGAGCCTTGGTATCGTACCCAAGCCGGTAGTAGGCTCGCCCCAGCTCGAGCTGCACCATCGCTGGCGGGACGCTGGGCGGATTGACGAGCGAGGCGTCCTCAAATGCCTCTGCCGCCCCCTGCATGTCGCCTTCGTGCGCCAGAGCGCGACCCAAGTGATATCTCGCAAGATCGGGGGTGGCATAGAGTGGATTAGTCAGCGCCCGACGGTACGACTTGATGGCTTCAGGCCAGCGATCCTCCTCCGCGAGCACTCGCCCGAGGTAGGTATGGGCTTCCGAATAGTCGGGGTCGATCCGTAACGCCTCGTGGAACTCCCCCTCGGCTTGCTTCCATTTCCCCTGAGAGGCGTAAATATGCCCCAGGGCGTAATGCGCCTCTTTGTGATTTGGATTCAGCTGGATCGCCTTCTGGAATGAGACAAAGGCCTTCTGGCGATCGGTATCCAAGGCTGAGAGCCCTTCCTGATAATAGCCGTTCGCCTTCTTGATCTTCTCCTCCGTGACGCACCCGACTAGCAATCCCATAACACAAGGCAACCACACCAACAGGCGCAGCACAACCAGCAGCGCCCGACTTCGCGAGAGACCTCGCTTCATGGACATGCTTCCCCTCATGACAGATCCTCAAAATGCGTCAGCCGCTTGAATTCCCGAAACCGCGCTTCGATCTCTTTGTAATCCAACGCGCGCAACCGGTCCAGACTAAACGCTTCGACGGTAAAGGAGGCCATCACGCTGCCGAAGACCACAGCCTGGCGAATCGAAGCCTCGGACAGGTTGCCGGTGGCCGCCAGATAGCCCATGAAGCCCCCGGCAAACGTGTCGCCGGCCCCGGTTGGATCCTGAACCTGCTCCAGCGGAAATGCAGGAGCCGCAAACGTCTGCTTCTGATTGAACAGCACAACCCCATATTCGCCCCGCTTGATGACGAGGTGCTTCGGGCCTCTCGCCAAGGTTTCCCTGGCAACCTGAGTCAGATTGGGGTGGCCGCCAAGCGCTCTGGCCTCGCCGTCGTTGATGATCAACACATCCACCTGCTCCAATACGCGCCACAGCGCCTCCCGCTTGCGCTCGATCCAAAAGTTCATCGTATCGCAGGCCACCAGGATCGGACGCCGGACCTGGCGAAGCACATCGAGCTGCAACTCCGGATCAATATTGCCCAGAAACAACATGGAAGGCGAGCGATACTGGTCAGGGATCTTCGGCCTGAAGGTCTCGAACACATTCAGCCGGGTGTCGAGCGTATGGGCCTCGTTCAACTGATGCGAATACTCCCCCTTCCAGCGGAATGTTTCGCCCGCTCGCCGCTCGAGTCCGGTCAGATCGATCCCACGGCTCTTGAGAAATCTCAGATGCTGATCCGGAAAATCCTCCCCCACCACCGCGATCAGATCCACGCTGGTGAAGTAACTGGCCGCCGTGGCGAAATAGGTGGCCGAGCCGCCCAGCACTTCGCTGACCTCGCCGAATGGGGTCTTGACGGTGTCCAGCGCCACAGACCCCACGACCAGGAGGTTTCCCATGCTAGCAGTTTCCTTTCCAGGACGCTGAAAAAGGCCACCAACTTCGTTCTCGGTCGCTCGGACTCCTCATGTACGACCAGAGTACATTCCGGGGTCCTCGCTCCCTGCGGCCTTGTTGGCTGACCTTTTTGAGCATCCTGCGAGACGATCTCCTAAGACAAGTGCCGGCCAAGCAGCAAGCGCAGGCGTTTCCTCGTCCCTTTGGGAATGTGCTGCGGCGAGGTCAGGATGGCGTGCTCCAACGCCCTGCCGCACCCACAGGTCCGTGGCCCTGCCACCAGGGGCATGGCTGCGCGAAGCAGACGTTTCGCGAGTTCCACATTTTTCTGAAGCGTGGCCAGCACGGCCTCGACCGTGACCGCCGCCTCGGTGTCGTGCCAGCAATC
>JAHWYE010000076.1 GCA_020028195.1 Nitrospirota bacterium | reverse complement strand
AGATGCTTCTGGCCAGCATGCGCTCACGGTCCAGGAACACCGTAATCTGCCGGACGGTCCCGCCGAAGGTGGGAGCTACGAAGATTCCTGGCACGTTGGCCAGTTGGGGCCGTACGTTGAAATAGGCCAGGTCGCGGACCTCCTTCTCACCCAGCGTCTCGCTGCTCACCGTGAGGGTGCCAATCGGCAGGCTGGCCGCCCCGAACTTGATGATGACCGGCGGGAAGATGCCCTGGGGGAGATAGCGCAGTGCTGAGTAGGTAAGACTGGTGATCTCGGCCACCGCGGCATCCACATTGTAGGAAGGGTGGAAGTAGATCTTGATGAGGCTCAGACCGGGAAGGGAGCGAGACTCGATGTGTTCGATATAGGAAGCTTGCAAGTAGAGCTGCTCGAGGCGCAGCGTGATGGCTCCCTCGACCTCTGAAGGGCCCATGCCCTTATAGAAGGTGGCCACCGCCACCACCGGCAGGTTGATCTCGGGGAAGATGTCTACCTCCATGTTTTGGTAGGAGACCACTCCCAGAATCACGACGATCAGGCTGATCGCTACCACCGCATAGGGGTTCTTGAGCGCCGCACGGGTCATGAGTTCTACAAGCTCACTTCATCGAAGGTGCATCACATTGGAGCATGGAATCCTCGAACCTGCCTCCACCCTATACCAACTGTTCACACGGCAGGACAAAGACCCGCAAGGGAATTTTAGCCCCATGTTGCTGCTGGGCCCTTTGATCACGAAACATTTTGAATCCCTCAACCAGACGCTTCGCTTCATCGTCGGATAAGGCCGTGAGGATCATACTGTTGACCCCGGGCCAGGAAAATGAATGAAAGGCTGCACCAGTCTCGCCGGTCCCGCCAACCTTGTGCAGCTCGGTAAACGCCTTGACGTTATGCGTCTGGAGCAGGCCGTGAATCTCTTCTTCAAGGGATTCACGAAAGACGATCAGCAGCATCTTCATGAGTGCACTCCTGTTTTTGATCTAACCCAAAACATGCTCTGTAGGAACTTTATTCCAATATAGCCAGAACCGACACAGGTCATTCACGAGCGAGACAAGCTCGGCAAAGGTGCCGGGCTTCACCACGTAGCCGTTGGCTCCGGCCTCATAGGAGGCCTGCATGTCGTGGGGATCGTCCGAGGTCGTCAGCATCACCACGGGCATATGGGCAAAGCGCGAGTCCTGTCGGATGCGCCGGAGCACCGTAAGCCCAGTCTGGGATGCAAGCTTCAGGTCGAGGACAATCAACCAGAGTAGTGCACCGGTCCCTGGTTCGGCAGTCGCTTCCAAGACCTTGAGTGCAGCCTTGGCATCCGGTGCTGTCGAGAGGCGACCAGCGAATTCGGCCTGCTCCAGCGCCCGGCGGAACAGCTCACATTCGCCGGGACTGTCTTCGACCAGCAGAATGCGCCCGCCCAATGCCATGGTCCTCCCCTGCGCTCGAAGTCTTGCAGATGCTCAGCAAACAGCCTGCCGGATGAAGTTGGTTGGAAGATGAGTAGAGGGAGAAGGGAAATTCTTAGGAATCCGACGACTTACAAGTCGTCGTTCAGCGAGAGTCTAGCGGTTGCGCAGGGTAAGAGAACTGGCCTCTGGAAAAATACCAGAGCGGAAGTGGAATTTCTCCATGTGCCAAGTCTCCCTGCTTCTCCCACCGCCCGCTATTCTGTCACCCCGTACTTGCGAAGTTTGGTGAGGAGAGTCTTGTAATCAATCTGGAGCGTCTTGGCGGTCTGAGTCTTATTGCCCCCGTGATCCTTCAAGACTCGAAGGATGTGTTCTTTCTCGGCATCCTCAAGAGAACCGGGTGGAGCCGAATCTTTTCGGTCGCGAATCAGTTGATTCATTGGGAGGACCACGGCAAGTTCATCCGGTTCGATCGGACCGGACGTTTTTTCGCCGGCGAGCAGACTCAAGCGCTGGACCACGTTGCGCAGTTCGCGAACATTGCCTGGCCATGAGTAGGCGGCCAACCGTTCCAGCGCGTCCGGGGAAAGGTGGCGGATCGGCGTGCCAGAGCGGTGAAAGGTCTGAAGAAAGTGTTTAGCCAGCGGAGGAATATCCTCGGGCCGTTCGCGCAGCGGAGGCACCTGCAGTAGGACCGTATTGATCCTATAGAGGAGGTCATCACGAAACCGACCGGCCAACATGAGCTCCTGAAGATTGCGATTGCTGGCAGCGACGAAGCGGACATTGGCCGTCAACGTTCTTGTGCCGCCGACCTGGCGGTATTCGCCGCGATCGAGCACACGCAGGAGACTGACCTGCATGGGGCTGCTCATTTCACTGATCTCGTCGAGAAACAGCGTTCCGCCGTCCGCTGCTGCAATGAGACCGATCTTGGCTGCCGTGGCGCCAGTGAAGGCGCCCTTCTCATGGCCGAAGAGTTCGCTTTCGAGGAGCTGATCGCTGACTGCTCCGCAATTGACTGCAAGAAAGGGCCGGTCGCGCCGAGGGCTCAGCTGATGCAAGGTGCGGGCAATGAGTTCCTTGCCAGAACCGGTCTGTCCTTGAATCAAAACGGGCGCCTGAGCCGGGGCGATTTTCTCGACGGTTTCCATGAGCTTCTTCCAGGCTGGGCTGATCCCTGGCAGAACTGAAGGTATATGGCGTGAGACCGCTCCGAGCCGCAGGGCTAGGTTCTCTCGACGGAGGGAACGGACCGCCTGTAGCTTGGTCAGGGCGGCACTGACTTGAATCCCGTCGAATGGAGTTTGCTTGGCCAGGAAGTCCCACGCTCCTGCCTTCATGGCTTCTACAGCCGACTTCACCTCGCCATGTCCCGTCAGGACGATCACATCCACGTCCGGTTGGTGTTCCCGCACCCACTGCAGGATCTCTCGGCCGTCTATGCCTGGCATACGTAGATCGGTGATAACGCAGTCATAGCTTGTCTCCTGTAAAGCCTCGATTCCGGCCTGGCCCTGTGCAACCGTTGTCACGTCACACCCTTCTTGCCTGAGCGTGTCCTCGAGCACCAGCCGGACGTATTCCTCGTCATCGATGACCAGGACCTTCATGCAAGCCGCCCATTCGGGAATGCGAGATAGAACACGCTACCCTTGCCGGGCGAGGATTCCGCCCAGGCCCGTCCTCCGTGCTTCTCCAAGACGAGCTTCACGATGGCGAGCCCGACGCCGGTGCCTTCATATTCATGCGGCGAGTGCAAACGTTCGAACAATCCGAAGATCTTCTCGGAGTCCTTGGGATCGAACCCGATCCCATTGTCCCTGACCCAGAGTACGGCTTCACCCGCGGCTTCCTTGGCGCCAATGCTGATTTCAGGCGTTGCAGTCTGGCGCGAGAACTTGATCGCATTATCCAGTAGATTCATCAGCGCCTGGCGGATGCTGATTGGCTCACCGAACAGGTCCTGCACGGTGAGGTCCACGGTGATGTTCGGCTGTCGTCCTGTGCCGAGGTGGAGCCGTTCGGTCACAAGCCCTTCGATCATTTCCGATAGATTAAAGCGCACCATCGGCAGGGTTTGTTGTTCGAGGCGCGAGTACTTGAGCAAGGCGTCAATGAGGCTGTTTAACCGAAGTGCCGAGTTGTGGGTGACCTCCACGTAGTGTCGGGCCTGCGGATTCTGGTTTGTCACGAATTGTTGCTGTAGTAGCGAGGAGAAGCCCTCAATCTCACGGAGTGGTGCCTTAAGGTCGTGGGCCACTGAATAGGTGAACGCTTCCAGTTCCTTGGTCTTCCGTTCCAGGGCGAGCGTGCGCTCGCGAAGCGTCGCCAGCATGGTTGTGAGGGATCGAGTCAAATGACCGACCTCGTCGCTCGAGGGCCAAGGCTCGAACGTAGCCGAGAGGTCTTGGCGAGCCACCCGGTCTGCCGTAGCAGAGAGATGCTTCAGAGGTTCGGCGATCTGGCGGGTCACCAACGCGTACGTGACCATAATCACGATGGCTAAGAGTACAACGAGGGTCAAGGCGATGAGTCTAGCGCGTCCGAGCAGCAAGTCGCCTTCTCGCTTCATCTCTATATCGATCTTGACGTGGGTGTCCACAAGGTGGTCGAGTCCGTCCTTCAGTCGCTTGATGAGTAGGTCGGCTGCTCCTGGTGTCATCGTGCCCGGACCGCCTGTGGAACTGCGTCCGCTTTGCAGGAGAGCGCCCCAGTTCGAGGTTAATTCGTGGAGCACCGTATCGATCTGCTCAATCGCGGCATTCTCTTGGTCAACAAGAACCACCTGTCGGTGTTCAATTAGCATCCCATAGAGGACCGGATGTGTTCGCGCCGCATGGGTCACGCGATAGTGGTCAAGCGAGTGCTTCAATGCAGCGGTGTGCTGGTTTAGTTGGCTGATTGTGTCATCCAGATTGGATGGGAACGGCCGCTCCAGAAAAAGATGCAGAAAGAGATTCATTTCAAACGCGGACCGCTGCATGGCTGCGGCTGTGATGATGGCCGGGACAGTGATCCGCTGATGGCGATCGATATAGCTGTTGATGCGGGTGAGATAGAACAGGATGGCTGCGAGGCTAAGCGCCAGAACGATCAGCGTAATCGCGAAGGAAAACACGAACTTCTGGCCGATCGTCAAGTGTCGGAACCATGCGAGGGGAGACGCGATCATGGCCTAACGTACCACAGGGCGCAGCAGAGACACCAGCGACATGCTTGGCCAGGTAGCACACAACGCTTGGGTAGGGTAGACCGGCCTTCCTCACAGCTTATCAATCCAACGCGCGGGCCGCAGCAGAGCAAGACACTGCCCCGGTTCTTCTATCGTTGCTGAACTATTGCATCTCAAAATGAACCGTCCGATTCTTCTCCCAGCACTCGGCGCTATGCTCGGTGCAGACCGGCTTGTCTTTGCCGTAACTGATCGTCGCGATTTCCAGCGGCCCGAGTCCCAGGCCCTCGAGATACCGTTTCACCACCTGCGCTCGACGATCGCCGAGGACCAAATTATAGTCCGCGGTGCCCACTTCGTCTCCACGTCCTTCGAGCAGGACCTTGCCTGCACGTTCCTCTTTCAGGCGGTTCGCATTGACTTCGACCATCGCCACGGCGTCGCTGCGGAGCGCAGACTGGTCAAAGTTGAAGGGGATGTCTAAGAAGAACGGCGTGAAGGCTCCTTCTGGAGGTTGACCTGCGGTGGAGGAAGGAGTCTTTGAAGCGGACAGCGGCGCGACCGGTTCCGGCGCCACCCGTTCTTCAACAACGGACTTTCCTCCCGCCTGCTCATGAGTGCTGGAGACCGACTGGCTGGCACAGCCGGTGATCATGATCAGGACGGCTGAGCAGGTCATCTGCGCGGCTGTTCGATTCATTGGCGTCCTCATGGCGAACCCCCTTTATGTCCTTTAGGGTTGCAGCGAGTAGGCGATCGTGCCTTGAGTGCAGCACCGCACTGTTCCTTTGCACTGGTTTCGCCGAACGCGACTCACTTATCCTGTCCGTCGCATCACCTCGTAGATCTGGCGCACATCCGGAAGCGGAACCTTGTGCAGGACGGCGAGGGAGTCTTCTACGTAGGCCTTCGTCCGCATGCCATTCAGCACGCAGGTCACACCCTGCGTGCTCGTGAGCACCCAGAGTGCCTTCCGTGACAAGGAGTCCTTCCGTTCCGACTCTGGCAGCATGGGATCAATCAGTCTCGCGATGGCGGCGGTTCTCTCTCGGCTTTTCACCGTCGCTTCCCGACGCATCACCCTCAGGCAGGCCACCAGCTCAGGGAGGTACCGCTCCCGCCAGACCTGCCAACGATCACCCACCTCTCCAGTCAAATGATGAGTCAAGGCGCGCAACACCTGGTTGATATGAGGCGCAATCATCTGGCTCTCGATCTGCTCCCAATGTTCCAGGTTCTGCACCAGCGGTCGGAGTCTGAGCAGTTCCTCGCCCCATCGGAAATAGTCCTCTGGAGGCAGTCCCTGGCCAGGATTCTTGATACGGGGTGCAATGTCACGTTGATACTCCTGCTCCAGATCAGACAATTTGTCTCGATGGATCTCAAATGAGCCGGTCTCCGGTTCGACAGGTAGTTCAGCCAATCGGACCATGCCGCCACCTTTGGCCGGGATGGCGTTCAGAGGTCGGTTGACCAGGACCGCCAACCCTTCCGCTTGCGTAAGTTCAAGGACAGTCTGCTTCTCGCCAAGGCCGGTGTTCGGCGTGAGCAAGGCACCGGATTCGAACAGGTTCATCGGACACTGGAGCACTTTGAAATGATGGAGGGAGCTACCGGTACTACTTGCTGCCGCCTGCGCCGCCTCCAGCATACGCCCAAGCGAGGTGGCTTCGGGATCATCGGGATCGGCCGTACAGGTGTTGGACGAGACCCCGTAGAAGCGGATGCGTCCGGCCGTGACCTGAGTCTCGAAATAGGCAAAGGCGGCTTGCAATCGAGCGTAGAATTGATCGCGCAGTTGCGGAAGATCACTCATGCCACGCTGTTTGGCGTCTGACAGGAAATATTCCGCGTTGTGCAGCAGGCAGACATCCAGTGTGTCTAGTCCCAGCCGGTCAAGCGACAGGGCCAGTTGATCGGCCAGAAACTCAGGATGGAGACAGTGCCAGATTCCCTCTCCGTACTTGACCATCTCCGGGTACGGGTTGCCGGCTTGTTCGCGTGCCTCAGCCCGTTTCAGGTTCTGCCCCTGCACATAGCCGATTTTTGAGACGACGATCACTTCCTCGCGTGTCAGTTCACCCGTCTTGGTCAGCTCGGCCAGCACCATGCCGATCAGGCGCTCGCTTTCTCCATCTGTATAGTTGGTGGACGTATCAATCAGATTACAGCCTGAACTGAGCGCCTTGGTCAGCGCTTCTCGATGTCCATTGTCTTCGGTGTCGATCCGGTAACCACCGAACCCCAGCCGGCTCGTGGTCAGTCTCGTTGAGCCGAAGGCTGTGTACCCATGTGCAGCAGATCGCGGAGCAGCAGGGTTGTTCACGAAGCGGGCGGCATAGGTCGCTGTGCCGCCAGGAGTCGCATGGCCGGCGAGTCGGTTCCCCGTGAGGGTTTGCGAACCTGAGCGCTGCTCGGTCTCAGCCTGCTGATGCCGGTCCTCGAGCGCTGCTGTGACTGCCGCGGAATCGGTGATCGGTGCCTGGCAGGCGAAATTCCGGCACAGGTACAAGGCGGCTTTTCCGTTGACGAGCCCTTTGCCGGTCAACAGAGGATGACGCGTAGCTGGCCCATCCGGGTGTTGGTGTGCAAGAATCCGGTTCGGCAGATACGGTCGGTTCACTTCTATCCTGAGCGCCTCGTACCCGGGCTCGTCGGGGCTCCCGATGAGCGCCAGTTCCACCGGACCGCTGAGCAGCAGG